>DGZL01000099.1:0-172 GCA_002398515.1 Firmicutes bacterium UBA4981 | reverse complement strand
TCCTAAGCCATTTGCGTTGTAGCTCCTTCTTTATGATGCATGGCAGCCTCTAAGCTTGGAAAGTAATGCTTTTTCTACATTGGCAAGCAATGCCTTTTCTACAGCAGCAAAATGGCCCCATCTATTTAGACCGCTGCCGGTAGAACTGCACTCTATGCTGTCAAGGGTGCCG
>DGZL01000041.1 GCA_002398515.1 Firmicutes bacterium UBA4981 | reverse complement strand
CGTACCGTGTGGGGTGGCCCCGCAAGGTATGTACGTTTTCTGAGGCCGATGTTGCACTAAGGGGACGGCTCCCCAAGCGGGTTGCCTTGACAAAATCCGGCCCGTAGGCTAGTGGCCGAATTTTGACACCCATCGTTGCAACACCTGCCTCAGAAAACGTACGTACCGTGCGGGGCCACCCGAGGCCTCGGAAAACAGGCGAAGACTAATGAACTCATACTTAGACGTCCGCCATTATTTAAGGAGACATCAGAACATGGATTGTCAAAAGCCGGTAATCTTGCAGATAGATGTTAAGATCCCGGAATACGTTTTGGCAATTGCCGAAACGCTGACAAAGAGCGGCTATGAGGCATATGTAGTCGGAGGCGCTGTACGGGATTGCCTGATTGGCAAAACGCCGACTGACTGGGACATATCGTCTTCCGCCACACCCGAAGACGTGAAGAGGATATTTGGCGACAAAGCGCTCCCTACAGGTGAACGCTTCGGGACATTGACTGTCTTTCTTCGGGACCAAGCAGCGGAGGTAACAACATTCCGGAAAGAAGGCAGGTACTCTGATGGGCGCAGACCTGACAGAGTCATCTTTTCTGGAAACCTCAGGGACGATGTGGCACGCCGGGATTTCACAATCAATGCTTTAGCCTACGACATCCGGCGAAAGACCGTCACTGATTATTTCGGAGGAATAAACGATCTTAAAGATAGGATTATCCGGGCAGTAGGAGATCCTGAAGAACGTTTCAGTGAAGACTCTCTCAGGATGCTCCGGGCAATTCGGTTCGCAGTTGAGCTTGGTTTCGAGATATCCCCTAAGACTCTGGGCGGAATAGCGAAGCTTCATTCTGCCATCAGAAGGGTATCACCTGAACGTATCCAGGATGAATTATCCAGAATGCTCTTGTCTGCCTGGCCCGGCAAAGCTCTTCGGTATACTTATGAAACTCATCTTTTGGATCATATCCTTCCTGAGCTTTCAGATTGCGCCCATGTCCCCGCATATCACGAAAGCCCTGATACTCTTCTTGAGCATAGTATTAAGGCTTGCGAGAGCATCGAACCCAGGCTGGAACTACGCCTTGCTGCGCTACTCCATGATATCGGAAAGCCTTTGACCATGGCGCAGGATGATACAGGCAGGCTCCGCTTCTTCAACCACGAAAGCGTCGGCGCCGAGCGTGCAAAAGCTGCCCTCGAGAGGCTCAAATATCCCGGCGCCTTGATTCACAAAGTCACAACCCTCATCAAGTGGCACATGTTCACTTATGAGCCTGCCACAAAAGATAAGGGAATCCGGCGGCTTGTGAATTCATTGGGCCTTGAGACCATCTACGACCTTGCCAAGGTGCGGCAGGCAGACAGGGTAGCGCTGGGATCGGATCCTAACCCAGGCAGCAATATGGAGGCCTTTCTCAGAAGGCTGGAAGAAGTATTGAAACAAGGCCCTGCGTTTACAGTAAACGACCTTGCTGTGGACGGCAGAGATGTCATGAGAGTCCTTGATGTATCCGAAGGCCCGGAAGTAGGCCGAGTCCTTGCCGAGCTCCTCGATATGGTTCTGGAAGAGCCTGGCCTTAATTCCCGCGAGAGACTGCTGGACATTGTGAAGGCAATGGCAAACAATAAAATGCAGCAAAAATAAAAAAGGCCTCGCATGAAAACCGGCCCGAAAAAACTGGCTGGGGCGGGAGGATTCGAACCTCCGCATGCAGGATCCAAAGTCCCGTGCCTTACCGCTTGGCTACGCCCCAACATCCGAAAATATGATTGACATCTTGTAGCACTACGAGTATAGCAAAGGCTCCGGAACACGTCAAGACTACCTAGGTGAGCCGCAGGGTGGTTTCAACCTCTCAAGAAACAACTGTCTCAGTGGACAACAGCCTCGGAATCCCCTGTCTGTTTTTCAAATTCCGCAAGCACCACGGCCTGAATTTCGTCACGAGCTTCTGCAGTAATCGGATGGGCGATGTCTCTGTACCCTCCGTTACCCACTTTGCGACTGGGCATTGATACAAATAGCCCTGAAGGTCCTTCCACTATTTTCAGTTCCTTTACCACGAAGGAGTCGTCGAAGGTTATCGAAGCTATAGCTCGTGTCTTCCCGTCACTCTTCACCGGCCTTACTCTTACCTCAGTAATGTTCACTTCATACGCCACCACCTTCTATATAGAATAGAAAAGCGGGTTGCGTAGACTATATTCCATATAAATACAAAAATTCCTTCTTATGGGATATAGAAATTACCATCAAAAGCCCCTAAGATTACCACACCTGGTTCGTGCTCCCCTGATCTCCCATTATCGCTTGCGCAAGCTCCAGGTCTTTTGGCTTGTCAACATCAAATGCTATTTCCGCATAATCTGAAATCACACCCATAGCCTGGACCCCGGTGAGGGCTTCTAATCTGCGTTCAATGTCCCGCACAGATAAACGTCGTATGAGGAACTTGAAGATTAGCCACATCCCAAGGACACTCCCCATCATCCACGGCTTCTTACGGGTAGCTATAGCTTGCTCTAAGAATCTCCCGCAAGCCAAAAGGGCGGACGGCTTTACTAAGGCAATATTACCACCGGTCAGCGTCCCTTCCAGGATAGTTAAGTATGTCCGCTTTATCCCAGGAAACTCGAATTCGCAGGCTTCTCGTCGAACCACCGGATAGTATATATCGGCAGCGCGCGTCGCTGCCTGTCTGAAAAGGTCATCAATGGCCTCGCAAGTTAGGAGGGGTATATCTCCGGTCACAATAAGCGCCGGTTTGTCAGGATCCAATTGAGAGAGGCCTGCTCTCAAATTCTCGAGCAGCGCGCCGCGCTCCTCTACGGTAAGAAGTCCGGGTATGGGGCCTATGCTCTCGGACACCTCCTTAGGGCATACAAGCACTATCCTCCCAATTTCCTCATACCTCCTGAGCGTATCCAGAACATACGAAAGCATGGGCTTACCTTGGATACTAATAAGGGCTTCATATTGCGCATCATCGCACATAGCCAGTCTCCCGTCGTTGGCCGCGCCGGCCAGGACAACTGCGTCCACCATGCTTACCGCCCTCCCCTTCGCAGCCAGGAACGTTTACCCGGCTTGCATTTCTCCGTCTAGCATAAGTCTCAAGTATCATGTATTAGTTGTCAAGCGCAAAGATTCCTTTGCTTGACCACTGGGCACCCGTATCATCTGTTAGTGCCCTGCACCGGCATCTGGCACCCGTGCATAAGCAACTCCTTGTGAAACCGCTTTACACACAAATACCTCTTTGAACGCTCCAATGGCAAAAGTGTCGCCCGATGACGCCTGCTCCTTCGCGCAGGCTGATGATACCTGTTTTGGCGTACCGCCGGACAATGACAATTTCGGTACATCATAGGACGATACCTGTTCCAGCGCCCCACCGGATGATGTCGGTTTCAATGTGTCACAGATTGCTTCTGCTTTTTCCCTGCTATCAGCAATACCGAATACTGTAGGGCCACTCCCTGACATCCCGACTCCAACTGCCCCGGCAGCAAGTAGCGCCTCTTTCGCCCGGGCAATTTGAGGCACGATTGATACTGCAGGGCATTCCAGGTCATTGGTGAGCCCATTGGCAATATCCTGAACTTTGCCTGCTCTGACAGCCCGGACCATTCTTGAAGTAACATCAATTACATCGACAGAGGTGTCACAGGAGTCAGCATCATAGGCACCGGCAGTCTCAGTGAGCTGATCAAATCTGGTGTAAGCCTGGGCAGCGCTTATTCTATCCGGTAATGTCACAACAACAAACCACAAGTCGTCAGGCGTCGGCAGCAATTCTATTCGTTCACCTTTCCCCCGAATAATCCCTGTCCCACCTGTGACGCAAAAAGGGATATCTGCGCCGAGACTCTCACCGACAGCCATTAACTCTCTTTTGCCCAAGCCCAGTTTCCACAGGTGATTAAGTCCTATAAGGACTGCTGCTGCATCAGCGCTTCCGCCTCCTAAGCCTGCAGCTACAGGTATTCTTTTTTCCATGTCCATTTCCACGGAAGCTCGCGGGCAGGCGTCTGTTTCTACAGAAGCTCGCGGGCCGGCGTCGCTTTCTACGGAAGCTCTTAGGCCGACGAAGTTGGCCAGAGCAAGGGCTGCTTCCACCGCCAAATTGCCGCGACCGGTTGGAATACTTGCATCGTTACAGGTAACCTTGATATCAATCTCCTGGCCACTTCTCCCGGCGTAAACAGGAGAGCAAGTCCGAAGAGTTATTCGGTCGCAAAGATCGACCGACTGCACCACTGACTCGATGTCGTGGTATCCGTCGGGACGCCGTCCCAGGATTTTGAGGGTCAGGTTAAGTTTTGCCCGTGCCTGTAAGACCATGTCTCCCACGATTATCGAATCTCCCGCGATTCTTTGTCTCCCACGATTGCCAGTCACCTGTCCATTGCCTGTGCGTTACAGGTGGTCACCTGTGCGTTGCCTGTGGTTACCTTTGGTTGCCCCCTGCGTTGCTTGTCCGTTACCTTTGGCTAACTGTACGCTATGTGTCCATTACCCATTTTGATGATCCCTGGAGTGAAATCCCTGGAGCCAAATCCCAGAGCAAGATGCCTAAGCGAAATCCTAGAGCGAGATTTCATGCTGAGGAATTGCGCGTCGGAACAGGCCCCGGAAGAAGTCACGGATCCCTCTTGATAGCACTGTGAAGAAGCCCGCTCTTGGAACATCTTCGGTAGATACCACATTGACTCGTGCGATTTCCTTATTGTCAAGGGATACTATAACCTGACCGACTCTGTCGCCTTTACTGATTGGGGCTTTGCGCTCATCAGGGACGAATTCCGTCGTTATCAAATCCATCTTGCCTTTATCCACAAGCACTGTATAGTCCTTGTCAACACCTGCAACAACCATTTCCTGACGTCCGTTGGGAATCCTGACAGAGCCGACGCTCTCTCCATGAGCTGCCAGAACTACGCGATCAAACTCGCGGAATCCGTAATTGAGTAGCTTTATCGTATCATCCAGACGCTCATCATTTGAAGAAAGCGCCATGACTACACCAATGAGACGAGTGTCGTTTTTCTTGGCTGTGGCAGAAAGGCAAAAACCCGCCTCATTGGTCATGCCTGTCTTCAGGCCGTCAGCCCCGGGATACTTTATCACCAACTCGTTCGTGTTTCTGAGAAAAGACTCCTTCTGCTTCGCCCTTGGATGCAGACGCTGGAGCCAGTCTGTCCAGGTGCTGGTCCATTCAAGGATTTTCGGATGTTTCGTAATAAGCTCCCTTGACATGATGGCAATATCCCGAGCTGAACTGTAATGATCTGAAGCGGGGAGGCCGTCGGAGTTTTGAAAATGTGTGTTCTTCATGTCCAGCTCTTTTGCTTTTTCATTCATTAACCTGACAAAGTCCGGTTCAGTACCTGCAATATGCTCGGACAAGGCGAAAGCAGCATCATTGGCGGAGACAATGGCGACCGCCTTCAGCATGTCTTCGAATTTCATTTCTTCGCCTTCCATGAGCCAAATCTGCGAGCCTCCGATCTCGCTGGCAGCGGTACTTGTGACTACCATATCGTCATAGCTGACCTTCCCAGTGTCAGCAGCTTCCATAGCCAAAAGCATTGTCATGACTTTCGTGACACTGGCAGGCGCCAATCGCACATCGGGATCTTTCTCGTACAGCACCTGTCCTGTCTCAGCATCAATGAGTATCGCAGATTTCGCCTTCAGCTCCGGCGCAGCTGCTTGCGACAGCGGAGACAGACTTGCCATTAGCGCAGCTATTACACAAAGACATATTCCGGACCATAGTCGGGATCGTAAAACTCGGGAACGAAAAAGTTGCTGAATCCTATTTACCCTGCCGGGCCACATACAATAACCACCTCTCGAAAGCATTAGACCGTCTTGTCAAAGCAATTAGGCCGTTCTACTAGAATAACTGGACTGTCTTATCAAAAGAACCAGATTGTCTTATCGTAGGTCTGCGACCGCCCTGTCTACATCCCGTCCACAGAATTAGACCGTCCCATCAAAGGAATAAGCCCCTTCTTGAGGAGGGGCGCATATCATCTCCCTTTAATAGAACGCCACCGGGCCACTGGCTCTTACGAATATTGTGGGTTTATGGCGATACCTGTTGTTTATTCTGCACATAGATCCTTTCTTCCTTCTTCAGAAGACGGAACTTCGGTCTTTCCATAATATACCCACAATGGATTTGGTTTACACATATGCACCGTAAAGCCCCTGCTTTAGCTATGGGGATACAAGGCGTGCTTCCTGGGAGACTTCGCGGGATGCAAGCGGTCATGAATCAAGGATACTTAGGCAGGAGTTCAAACACTTAACAACCCAATCTCCTACCCTGCGGACAAGCAGCTATTTTGTTGCCACCGTAGGCGGCGTGCCTCTTTTCGTAATCAGGCAGTATATCGCAAGCCAGAGGATCTCTGAGAGAAGGTAAACAGTGCAGATCACCGTTAAGATCAGCCTTGAGCCGACTAAGGAGCCACATCAAATAGTCCCCACTTGGGGGCTAGTCGAGTAGCCCCTACTTGTTGGGATTACGCCGGTTAAGGCGCGATAATCCCCATAGGAAACATGGATTCAGGGGGGATTCCTGCATGGCAGACAGCGAACCCAAAGGAGAAATGGAAAAGCGTTGTGGATGAGTTAAGGAGAAGCGGGCTAACAGTCGCCGGATGGTCTCAACAGTAGGCGACCCTGCATAGGATCACGCCGGTTAACATGAACATGGTCGATTTTCGACCACATTTTTCAAAACGCTGGTTCAAATTCTACCACATTTTTCGATTTTCGCGGCAAAAAACGGATAAGTGGTCGGTCTTCGACCACCCCCAACGGCAATAGTGGTTGTTTTTCGACCACACTTTTGAGCTAAAGAGGGGTTTTGATAGCTTTTTGAGACTCAGATGGTAGCTTTTCTACCACTTTTTTGGAAAAGGTGGCAGTTCTTCGCCCACCTTTTCAAAAAATGTGGGCGATTTCCTATCCACACTCCACAAGCGACGAGATTCTCTGTGATGAGGTGTTCTATATTCGACCTACTTGAGGCATGATCGTGGTTGGTAATCTACCACCAATAAGCCTGGGGATGGCCGATTTTCGACCACGCAAACTCTCGCTCCGAAAGAGGTGGTAGAAAATCTACCATTGACAAGTCCTCAGGTGGTCTATTCTCGACCATCCAGGCAATTACGCTGAAAGAGGTGGTTGATAATCAACCACTAAAGAGCCTGACGGGAGTTGTTTTTCGACCACGCAAACTATTGCTCCGCAGAAGGTGGTGGAAAACCATGCAGCAAAATGAGAATTTGCGGTTGATTCTCCGAATCCACAAGGTAGGTACGGAGAGCACCGAGCACCGCGCGGGAGAGCCTGCGNNGATCGTGGTTGGTAATCTACCACCAATAAGCCTGGGGATGGCCGATTTTCGACCACGCAAACTCTCGCTCCGAAAGAGGTGGTAGAAAATCTACCATTGACAAGTCCTCAGGTGGTCTATTCTCGACCATCCAGGCAATTGCGCTGAAAGAGGTGGTTGATAGTCAACCACCAAAGGGCCTCACAGTGGTTGTTTTTCAACCACGCTGACTATTGCCCCGCAAAAGGTAGTGGAAAATCATACAGCAAAAAAAGGATTTGTGGTTGATTCTCAGCCACCTAAGATGTGGCTTGGCAGAATGCGGTAGTAAAGCACACAATAAAAGGGCAATTGCTGTCGTTCTACGGGCGGTGGCTATTGGACGCTTACGAAGACCCAAAACCACAGGGTAAGTTGAGCAAATTTGTCAGATCATTGGGGTTGCCTGTGGCTGTATAGGTCTTGATTCTTCAGCATTTTCTGAAGAGCAGGTATTCACCATGATTCCATGGATCTTCCACTACTGACGGCGGTTTACCGGTTAGCGCTGTTCAGTAGCACTGTTCAGTGCGTTTTCTATTGCTCTTAATATGACCATGCTGCTGTATGTAGCGCCAGAGACTGCGTCTACAGTCAAGGTTTGGGCTTCTACAACTCTACCGGTTATTGCTTCAGCCTGGGAACCCCGGCCGTTTATGTGTTTTGCCAATTCAATGCCGCTTATTCTATGGTCCTTTACGGTTACCCTGACTTCAGCGGTCATCGGAAATGCATGGTAACTACCTGTGTAGACACCGTCGGCAACTTGCGACATATCCACATCTGATATCGGTGTAGTCGTTAATTGCTCTAGATTCGCTTCAATAGTCTTCAGGTATGATTTGATAGTTGCTACCCCAAAATAGGCGATGACGATGACTACCGCCAGGATGGTTAGGGTCACTACTTGCTTCCTTCTCATGTAATTCACCTCGGTCCGGCTTTGATGGCTGATTTCACCCAGGTTGAGGCACGTTTAAGTTCATTGTCTTTCAGCGGGCCTTCGGATCCGTTAACGAAGAATCCTTCAGGTTGAGCTATCAGTGTTCCACCCTTTTTTGCCAGTTTGTCCGCTATGGGTTTGGCAGCATATCCAAACAACCCCACCATCGTGCTTAAGAAACGTGAGCGCACGTCTGCCGTTGATATCCTGGTATCAAAAGCCGCTACTCTGATGCCCTTGAGGCCGTCCTTAGGAATACTGTTTAAGAAGTCAGTAATCAGCTTTGTAGGCCTGAATGCCCGGGTTGGAGAACCAACAATTAAGACATCCAGTCCTTTCAAGTGTTCGGGCGTTGCGTTACTTACGTGAAGCGTTTCACAACTCCCTTCAGAGGCGAGACCGTCACTGATTGCCAAGGCTACCTGTTTAGTATTACCGAAGAAAGAATCATATACAACTAGGGTTTTCATTTCCCTTGGTCACCTCGCTCATCATTGTGAATGCCCTTTACTTATTTATTCTGTAGTGCGTCGGAATTTTCGCACAAAAACCTACATCTTTTTCGGCACCGGTTAGAGGCTCTCCTCCTTCCAGGAAAGCCCCAAAGACTTTTGCTCCCATGGCAGCCGCCTGCCTGTGCGCCTCTTGACTTTCCATTAGGATGCTAAGGACTGCTTCAGGTTCAGAGCCGGGCATGATGCACATTTTGTTGATATTGTCTATGCCGGAAGCTGCGATCTCAGAGATTCTGACTCTTTGCATAGTCGGCTTCCTCCCTAGAGTTAGGGGCATAGCACAGCTACTGGCAGTAGACTCGAAGTCAAGTCTGGTTGCTGGCTTGTCTTGCTTAGCCCGCCTGCTGAACAATTCAACTAAGATCGAGATGTTCCTGTAGCAAAGCAGAGGAAACTCGTGTTGAGTGTACTCATCCTCCATGAGGTGATGCTACTTTGGTTTACGTATGGAGCTCATTAACAGGCGCCTTAGATGACATAAGCAATTTCTTTGTGTGTTATGTGACAGGCAAAAAGGCGAAATTATTGAAGGAATTAGCAATGATATTCAGAATATAGGCTATGATTTAGAGTATTGTCTCGCATGAAATGGCCGGATTTTCGGTATTCAGCACAGAGTGGTTGCTCAATGGTGAAGAGCCTGGGATCTGAGGAGGGATCGGTTTTCATGTGGGCAGGAATGCAGGATACGCCCACGGTCAGGAGTGGAGACGGGTATTACTGGCTCGGATATGGGAACGCAGGCGCGGTTCAACAGTGAACATCGAGAAGGCTGCCCAGTTGGACAACTGAGATCGGGAAAGCGGTATAGTTCGGCAGGTGAGGCCGGAACAGCGACGCGGTTCAACGGCTGAGTTCGCGAAGTGGCACAGTTCAACAGTTGAGGAGGGAGAAGCGGTGTCTGACCTGAAGGATAGGCTGAAGATTGGCAGTCTGCAACTTGAGGAAATCAACAAGCTATTTCTCGATCCCCATAACGAGGCAGTAAAGGCGTTGTTGGATGTTGTGGCAAAGTACGGAACTCCGGAGGAGATCAATTTCAAAGCGCGGGAAGCGCGGAAACTTGAGAATCTGATGGCTCGCTTGAAGGAGATGAATTCGCCTTATCTGACTGATGTTGAGTGGTTAATTGAGCAGCGTGACTCGGGGGCTTTCATCACTGACGGCGAGTATCGCAGGAAAGTTCTTGGTGACGAGGCAGATAGTATGCAGTTCAAGGACGACTATGCGGTGACCCTGGAGATCAGCGCAGCGCAGTATTTTCCCTGGCTTCGCCTGGAGGCAGAACAAGCAATAAGCAATGGAGAATTGATGCCCGGGAGGTTTATAAGAGTCCGGAAGATGAAGGAACAAGAGCAAGACAACGGGGATACCATAGCGTTTGCCGCAGCCATGCAGGTAATGGGTGCAACATACGTCGACACTTTGGACACAAAGGGTACTGACGGCTCCAACGTGCACCTCGGCGGGCCTGAAACGATAACCGGTTACTTCGGAGGTATAGGAGCGCCAAACGATTACGCGCTCAAGTGGATTGACGAATTCCTCTACTATCACACGACTTATGGTATCAGCGAAGTCCTTAACACAAATCCCGGAACGGTAATGCTAGGTTATATCCTGTATAAGTTGGGAGTTGACATCAAGTTCAAAATCTCCGTGTTCATGGGGAATGATAACCCGTTTGCTGCCCTCTGGACGCTAATCGGCGCGAAGTTATTTGCCAGGGCGGACGGAACCAGTCCGCTGGCAGGCTTCAACTGGAGCAATTCCACAGACAATGACACGATTAAGACTACATCGTACTTTAGGAAGGGTTTAGGGCTGGAGGATGTTGTGCGCTTTGAGCACCATGTTGTTGAAACGTGGAGGAGCATTGTGCGCCAGCCTTACGACAGAAGGAATGATGTCTTGGAGCTTGCTGAAAGCGTCCCGAACATTTCGGCCAAGCATGAAGGCGGGGATGTGGAAGTTGAGCAGAGACTGGCGGAAACCGGCGGACATACATCCAGTATCCTGGATTATTTCAGGGATAAGCAAGAGATCATCGACAGTGGTGATTGGGACGCCTTGACCCATAATTATCTGGAGAAGCATAATGCCGTGAACAAGACAGCGAAGGAGCTGACAGAGCGCGGATTGGCGTTTGTTGCAGCTCCTAAACTACATCATGTGCGCCGCTAGGTACATTTCCATCTGCCGGTCAGCGCGATCTTCAGTTAGCGTACGCCGGGGCTAACGTGTGCGAGAATTAACCTGTGCCTCGGTGAGCGTATCCGGCAGGCAGCGCGTCCATCAGTTAACTCGTGTGTCCGTTGGCTTCTGTATCCGGTGGCTTCTGTATCCGTTGGCGCAGGCAGCATAATTTGAATAAGAATGAGGAGGCGGAAAAATCGGATGGGCAAGAAGACGGTTCTTGATTTTCTGGACATGAAGACAAGGGGTGAGAAAATCACATTTCTCACAGCCTATGATTATCCGCTGGCGTCCTTTGCTGAACAAGCAGGAATTGAGATGTTGCTTGTAGGAGATTCCCTCGGCATGGTTGTATATGGCCTGACAGGCACTATCCCGGTGACCATGGATGAGATGATAATTCACAGTCGTGCTGTGAGAAGAGGCGCTCCTTGCACGTTTGTCATCGGGGATATGCCTTTTATGTCTTACCAGTCATCAGTGGAGAAGTCGGTAGAGAATGCGGGAAGGTTTTTGAAAGAAGCAGAAATGGACGCTATCAAACTCGAGGGTGGACGGAGAGTCGAGAAGCAGATAAAAGCCATTGTTGAAGCAGGTATTCCTGTTATGGGGCACATAGGGCTTACGCCGCAGAGCTCAGGACAACTCGGCGGCTTCAAAGCTCAAGGGCGTACAGCCGAAGCTGCGCGCGAACTTATGCTTGATGCCATTGCGATTGAAGAAGCAGGCGCGTTTTCCATCCTCCTTGAGGCCATTCCGCCTGAAGTCGGGGAGGCCATTACCGAGAGACTTTCCATCCCTACCTTGGGCATAGGCGCAGGAATTCACTGTGATGGTCAGCTCCTTATAAGCGGCGACATGCTCGGACTGGTCGAAGCCTTTACCCCGAGATTTGTGAAAAAGTATGCAAACCTATCTGATCTGATCATAAAGGCGATATCCGAGTATGTGAGTGACATAAAAGAAGCGCAGTTTCCTGAGGAAAAGCACACCTACAGAATGAAAGAGGGAGAAGCGGAAAAACTCGAGGAGTTCCTCAGGTCCCTGGATAAGTAGGGGAATATTACTGGATTCCCACCAGGTGACGAGAGCGCGTGGCAAGCCATGCGCTCTCTGTACTCGACAGCTTCCAATTTTCGCAGAGCCACCAGGGTGAGCTGTGTTCGAAAATAGTACACGTCTTTCCTGAGGACCCCTGGCGTGTCCGGTTTTCGAACACTGATTCCAAAAACGTGCTCGAGATTCGATCGCCTTCATGTGTCTGCACCTCAAGCCAGCATGCAGCTGGGCGCCAAGGTAGCGTTAAGGTAGGTTTGTGTCATTATTACAGCTTACGGGCCTGCCACAACGGAGCTGGAGTTGCTGATCGTTGCTATGCTATGCGTAGCCTACGAGTCGGGACAATCAGGCCGGTCTGGTTCATTGGTATCATAAGTCGGCGCGAGGGAACCGGGGACGGATTCAGAGTCACTGCCAATAGGCGCAACGACGCTGCGGACGGACACAGAGTCACTACCAACAGCCGTGGCCGTGCTGTGGACGGAAGCATAGTCACTACCGGTAGCCGTGACGGGTTTGCGGGCTGCAAGAAAGTTACTACCAACAGCCGTGACGGCGCTGCGGACTGTAACAGACAACAGAACAACCGCCCCTCCCACCAGTGCCCAAGGCCCAGGCCTCTCGCCGATTGCCAAGAGGACCCAGACAGGATTCAAAATAGGCTCGATTGTAGCAATGAGTATTGCGTCCAAAGCGGTAATGTGTTTGATAGCAGTAGTATACAGGAGATACGGGAGACCGAGTTGAAATATGCCTGTGACGGCAAGGAGCAACCATCCGCGGGAACCGGGCGATGATCCCAGCATAAAAGGGATACTTATCAGCGCTGTCAGGATGTTGCCCAAGATTACGGTTTCCAAGGGAGAGCCGTCCTTCTGTTTTCTCAAGAATAGGGTGAGACAACCAAAACAGAAGCCGCTGGCAATGGCAATGATCGTGCCCAAGAAGCTTGCTTGTGTCAGATCATCTGCAAAAAACAGTGCCATTCCCACCATAACTGTGGTGATGGCTAACCAGTCAGCCCATGTGGCGCGTTCGCCTAGGAATGCGGCTCCAAGCAACGCAATCCAGATCGGAGAAGTGTACTGCAGGAGGATAGCGTTTGCTGCGGTAGTCAACTTGTTGGCGATTGCGAACAAGCTGACTGTGCCGACATACGCAACCGCTCCCCCTACTTGAGGAAAAGACCATGTAAACTTCGGGCGTCGGACAGCTGCTAACAGCACAATAGCAGCAATACCGGATCTTGCTCCCGATATTGCCATAGGGTTCCACTCCACCGACTTTATCAGCACGCCTCCGAGGCTCCACATCAGCGCGGTAGCGATCATAAGGCATACAGATACTCGATGCGGATTATTCGAATTGTCTATCTGTCTTAAATCCAGCATTTGCTCATTTCCTGATGTTATGCCATACGGTTATGTCTCAGAGTCAGAGCCCAAGGTCATGCTCAGGGATCATTTCCCAAAGTCAGCTCCCGGGGTCATCCCGGCGATTACGTTCCAAAGTCAGTTCCCGAGGTAATGCCCGGCGGTCACGCGGAAAAGTCAAGTTCTGAAGTCGTGTCCTACGACTATGTCCTAAAGCCAAGTCCCAAGTCTAGTCCTATCAGTCAGCCGGAGCTTGCCGTATCTTGCAAACGGCTTGCCACCTGTAAAACAGTCTCTGCTGCATCACCCAGGATAAGGGTTGCATTGTCCATGGAATACAATGGATTATCAACGCCTGCGTAACCCGGCTTCGTGTCCAAATTGAAGATAACGACATGCTTTGCTTCGTAGGCCCGGAGTATCGGCATGCCGTATATCGGTGTCCCTTCAGCGGTATTGGCGGCAGGATTGATTACATCGTTAGCTCCTACCACTATGACTATGTCTGTTTCTTTGAATTCATCATTAACGTCGTCCATTTCGAAAAGCTCATCATACGGGACGTCGGCTTCTGCAAGAAGCACGTTCATGTGGCCTGGCATTCTGCCTGCGACAGGGTGAATGGCGAACTTAACTTTCTTATTCATGCCTTCCAGGATGTCTGCAAGCTTCTTAACCTCATGTTGGGCTTGGGCTAGCGCCATTCCGTATCCGGGGATGACGATTACCGATTTGGCGCTCCTGATTTGGGATAGGAAGTCATCCTGATCTTCTCCATCTGGTGTGCGCCTTTTTCGGGAGAGATGATCTTCGTCAATTGAAGTGACTCCGGGGTCGGGCTTTTTACTCATAAGGACTGTTCTGCCTGCCAGCACTTGGGAGAGGCTCCTATTCATTGCCTTGCACATCAGGCGGGTCAAGATAAGTCCGGATGCGCCTACAATCGCTCCTATAGCCACCAAAAGAGGGTTGCGAACAGCAAACCCTGAGATTGACGCTGCGATGCCTGAAAATGAGTTAAGGAGAGAAATCGTTATAGGCATATCAGCCCCGCCTACTCTTATTGTGAACAGAACTCCGTAAGCTGAGGACAGAACCAGAATCCAAAATGCTCCCTGAGTAATTCCGTCAGAAGGGATCACGAGAAGGGACGCAAACAGAATTCCTATCGCCAGCAGTGTCAGATTGTTCCATGTGGACTGTCCCTTGAAGACTATCGGCCTCTGGTTCATTTTGCCATGAAGTTTCGCTGCAGCAATGAGGCTGCCGCTTAAAGTAATGCTTCCGATGACAAGACCCAGCCCGGAGGTGAGTCTGTCCGCATTGCTGATATCCCCGAGTATTCCCAGGAGCGCAAGGAGGGACACAATAGCAGAACTCCCTCCTCCGAAACCGTTCAATAGGGCTACCATCTGAGGCATTTGGATCATAGCGACTTTGACTGCCAAATAGTAGCCGAACAGTGTCCCCATGGCTATCGCTACCCAGAGGAGAGGGAGACTTACAATGCCTTCTGCCAGCAGTGTCAGAATAATGGCGCCTGCCATGGAAACAGAACCCAACAGATTCCCTTTAACAGCAGTTACGGGGGAACTCATGAGCTTGATACCCCATACCGTCCCTAGCACAAATACAAGTCCAAGCAGGTTAACCCATGACATTTTCGCGACCCTCGCTCTCAGTGCCTTTCTTGAACATCTTTAGCATTCTGTGTGTTACGAGAAACCCACCGACAACATTGATCATCGCAAGGATAACGGCGACTGCTCCGAGGAGCCTATACCCTGTCGCCTTAGCCACCGCCGCAACTGTCAGAGCGCCCAGCACAGTCACGCCTGACAAGGCATTTGTTCCGGACATCAAAGGGGTATGGAGGAGACTGGGGACATCGCTTATGACTTTGTGCCCGATGACACTTGCGACAAGAAACAGTGCAAGCAATATCGAAAGACTCATTGTGACAGCAACTCCTTGCCTTGGTTTGTTTCAGCTTGCTCCGGCTTGCTTCCGCTTGCGCCGGCTTACTTCAGCTTGCCTAAATCTACGCCAGCCCCATGGCCTCGAGAGCTCCCTGATGAACCAGTTTCCCATCACGAGTCACAAGGGACGATGCGATAATTTCATCAGCTGTGTCCAGTCTGACATTACCGTCTTCCACGAGATTCGCTAAGTAATGATATATGTTGTTTGCAAACATCCAGGTAGAACTTGTTGGGATAGTTCCCGGTATATTCAAGATGCCGATTATGTTTACACCGTGCTTCTCTACGATCCGGCCGGGTTCAGTGATTTCACAATTACCGCCTTGGTCGATAGCCACATCCACTATGGTGGATCCGGGTTGCATGCATTTCACGATCTCTTCGGTAATGAGAATAGGTGCCCGCTTGCCCGGTATCAACGCTGACAAGAACAACACATCCATCTGGGGGGCAACACTTAAGAGGATCTCTCTTTCTTTAAGGAGCCACTCATCGGGTAGCTTCTTCGCGTACCCGCCTTCTCCTATCGCAATTTCCGGCGGAATCCCGAGGTCAACAATTTTTGCGCCGAGGCTTTTCCCTTGTTCACGTGCATCAGGCCTGATGTCCGCTGCATAGACTACTGCACCCAGCCGCTTTGCGGTGGCCACAGCCTGAAGGCCTGCAATCCCTGTGCCGATAACCAGCGCTTGTCCGGGTTTAATCATACCCACAGCAGTCCCAATCATAGGAAGGAACTTGGGCAGAGTGTTAGCTGCCATGACTATTCCTTTGTACCCGGCTACAGTGCTCATTGATGTGAGAGCGTCCATAGACTGGGCTCGGGATATTCTGGGTATGCCGTCCAAAGTCAGAGAGATGACTCCGCTTTCAGCTAAATCCTTGATCATTTGGTGGTTCGGAGGGGCAGCGGGGTGCAGAAAAGAAATAATGCACTGGCCTTCCTTCATCATTTCAACTTCATGCTTTCCTTTATCTTCATTGAAAAGGGGTTCTTTTACTTTAAGGATTATGTCGGATTCTCTAAACAACGTCTCCACGTCGCCAAAAAGCGTAGCGCCTGCTGCTTCATAGTCCTCATCTGAAAAATATGAACCGGATCCGGCGCCTTCCTCTACAATGACCGCTGCTCCTTCAGCCACCATCTTTCGGACTGTGTCTGGAATTGCAGCTACCCGTCGTTCTCCCTTCATTATTTCCTTTGGGATACCAATGGTAAGACCTTTAAACTTCATCTCAAAGCCCTCCCAATTGATACAAATTGCCATCCTTACCGGACTGTTCTTTATTCTTGAGAACAGCACAAATTTCCTGCTAATAGAGAGGGTCAGGGGCTGACTTCTTTCTGAAACTCAGGAGACTGTACTTGCATATGCCGTTTTCCTATGCTAATATGTAAAAGCAACGTAAAAACCAGTGCCTGACGCTAGTTGATGAACATGTGTGGAGAGGTGCCCGAG
>DGZL01000145.1 GCA_002398515.1 Firmicutes bacterium UBA4981 | reverse complement strand
CCGACAGGAATCGTCTTGTCTTTGCAGTAGTCGGTGACAGCCAGGGCAGGAGTTTCGTCTGGGAGAACGTGATAGATGCAATCAATACAGCTTCTCCTGAATTCATGCTTCACTGCGGTGACATGGTAGCTTCGGGAACCAGAGTGCAGTACGAAGACTTCGCAAGCCAAACCAATAAGCTGAAGATGCCTTGGTATCCGGTTTTGGGAAATCATGACATCCGAGGTGACGGATTGTCTTTGTTCACTGAACTTACAGGTAAAGACAGATACTACTCTTTTCTGGAGAAGGGCCATAAGTTCATCGCACTGGACAGCTCCCAAGGATTCATAGACGATCTGCAAATATCATGGCTCATGGAGCAATTGGAATGGGACGGACCGAAATTCGTTTTCATGCATATTCCGCTGTTCGATCCCCTACCCGAGGTTGAACATTCCTTCCTAGACAAGGATCAAGCCAAGAGGCTTAAGGAACTCTTTGCAGACGCTAATGTTAAAGCTGTATTTACCGGGCATGTCCACATTTTTAACTCAGAAGAGGATGACGGTGTCCTTTACGTCACCTCAGGTGGAGCAGGAGCGCTGCTTTACGCACCGCCTGAAGAAGGCGGGTTCCACCATTATGCCATGGTGCAGGTAGATCAAGGCCACATCAAGGTTGAAGCTGTCCAGGTCGATGTGAAGTTTGAAGAGCCGCGAATTAAGGTCATGTCGCAAGAGGGAGAAAAGGAATTCACCCTGGGTGAACTCTCACTCCTCCCTTCACTGGAAGCGAATTCTTCTTTTGAAAATCAGTTCGGCAATCTCCGTGGACAAGGACTGTACGTAGGAGTTCCTGTATCTACGCTACTTAGTTATGTCGGAGGAATTCGACCGGACCAAACCCTCATCATCACGTGTAGCGACGGCTATTCGCAGGAATTCAGCTATGATAACGTGTACCCGTCACCTGAGTGGGCTGAGATTCAAGGCACAATGCTCGTCGCATACGAGAAGGACGGAGCAGTCCCACCTGATTGGCAAGAAGGTCCCAGATTAATCTTTTCGCCGCCGGACGGGATATACAGCAATGACGACTGCGCCTTGACGTCCTCTCCCGGACAGGGATGGAATGTGTATAAATCCGCAGGCGGACGTTGGGCCAGGTTTGTTTCGAAAATTGAAGTCAAGCAACAATAGCTGTTTCATGATAAGAGGAGGACTATTCATGAGAGAATACCGCAGGTTGATGTTGGTTACCGTGCTTGTAGCAATGAGCGTTCTTGTTTTCTCCGTCACACCCCGGGCTTCTCAAGCTTCTGATGCATGGAGCGTTGAGATTGTCTCAGGGAAGAATGTAATCAGCCTTACTCAGGCAGATATGGAGAAGATGCCTAGCGTAACGGCAACAGCGGGCTTCAGGAAATCCGGAGGAAAAGTTGAGGGGCCCTTTGACTACAAGGGCGTGTACATGAAAGACCTTCTTGATAAGGTCGGAGGAATCAAGAAAGGCCAGTCCCTCAGAGTGACATCAAGAGACGGATATGTCAGAGACTTCAGTCGCCTGGAAGTTGCAGGTAACGTCCTTACATATGACAAAGACGGGAGTCTCTTGCGCCTGGGCAACGCAGAACTGCTCCTTGCCTATGAATCCGATAGAGACGCGCCTATTGCTTTTCCGCGCATCATCTATGTCAGCGAAAATGATAGACTCTTTACCTCGGGGCCTCTATGGATGAAGGGCATCGCAAAACTTGAAGTTATCACAGCAACAGATGACTGGGAAGTCAAGCTCACCGGTATTGAAAGTGCAGTCATAGATAGAGCGATATTTGATACTGTCATTGACTGTGAAGACTCTCCTCATCTTGCCGCAACCTGGGAGACAATGGACAAGAAAGGCAATCCTGAAACCTATGAAGGCCTGCCCCTTTGGGTTGTGATAGCTATGATAGACGGCGGGGACAGTCCAGATGGCCATTACAGGTTCAATGACGACCTTGCTGCCCAGGGTTACAGGGTAAAGTTAATAGCTAAAGACCGGTACTCAGTGATGTTGGATGCGAAGCAAATAGCGAGGAATAGTGATATTTTCCTGGCAAACAAGAAGGACGGCCTGATACTCGCAGGTGAAATGTTTCCATTGACCCTGGCTGGAAAAGGCCTGCCTTTTAGACAATACATGATTAAGGGGATAGCGGAAATTCAATTAGTGAACCTTCCTAAGAAATAAAACTATGGGTTGCCGGCACGAGTCTTGCGGACGCGTGTAGATTTCGGCCTAAGCCTGCAGGTCGACCTACTTATTCAAGCGTTCCTAAGGCACCATCCCTCATATGTTTATTGCCGGCAACCCGTATTTTACCCATAAGAATCAGCTGGAGGCAGTTAAAGATGAACTCAGGCCCCACACGACAACGTGTCACCAAGAGCTATTACTTTAGCACGAGAGACCTGGCGCTTATAGCATTGATAAGTGCAGCAGGCGGTGTGCTTAGCACGTACGTCGGTTACTTGGGCAACTTAATGAACAGGGTTCTTGGCGTGCCTTTTGGTGCAGGCCAGTGGATGGCAGGTTTACATGTTTTCTGGTTTGTGCTCGTTCGTGTCCTGGTAGGACGTACAGGTGCAGGGGCCTTGGCCGGGATCCTCAAAGGGGTTGTAGAGATGTTCTCAGGGAGCACGCACGGGCTCCCTATTGTTCTTATCTCAGCAATTCAAGGGCTGTTAGTGGATGTTGTTTTGCTCCCCTTCCCTGCCCCTACTCTTCCTCTGCTTTGCCTTGCAGGCGGGATAGCGTCAGCTTCCAATGTGATAGTATTTCAGATACTCTATTTTTCAGGCGTGTCGTGGGGTTATATCGCTCTGATAACCCTTTTCGCGTTCCTCTCAGGCACGATATTCGGAGGCTATTTCGCAAGCGGTATATTAGACATAGTAGAAGGTGCACATCTCCTACGATCGGCCGGCAAGAGAAAGCGTGAACACGGCAGCAGGTTGCATTTGGCTCTGACCGTAATAATGGCGCTTGTCCTGGCAGGTGGTGCTGTTTACTACTATACTTCTGTCTTTGAGCCTTTTTGGACAGGCCCTACTTGCCAAATAGCCGGGAATGTAACGGAACCCCTGGAATATCGGCCTGTAGACTTTGAACGCCATGCAATAACCGTCACTTGCGAACTCAAAGGACAGGTTACATATATCCCTCCTACTGATTACACAGGAGTTCCGTTGTCATTGATCCTGGAGCGAGCAGACCCGAAGCCTGAAGCTAAGAAGGTTCTCATAATAGCAACCGATGGATACGAGGCCGAATTTGACCTTGACGATATCATGGGAAATCAAGGTGTGCTCCTTGCCCAGGACGGTGATACTCTTCGGATTGTAGCCCCGGATCATGAAGGCGCATACTGGGTTAGGATGGTATCTGTAATTCTCGTGGAATGATTCTAAGCAGATCACCACGAGTAATCTACAGTTCTAAGTAAGGTTCCATTAGTTTTCGACAGATTTAGGCTGCCAGCGTAAGGGCTTCT
>DGZL01000095.1 GCA_002398515.1 Firmicutes bacterium UBA4981 | reverse complement strand
CTTGACGAAATAACCACTTTGTTTCCTCGCCCAGCCAGGGCAGCCAGGACTTCCTTGGTTTCAGGAAACAAAGGTTCGTTCATAACCTCATCTTCCTTCTTCCGCTCAAACTCCTCCACAATTTCACGGTTCTCCTTTTTCCCCGGAAACATGTATTCCATCTGCTCCACAAACGGGAGACCTGAGGTCAACATATATAGATCCCTGCTGAGCTTTGAAGATAACCCATAGTACCGGTTAATCAATCCGGAAGCGATATCAGCAAGACAAGGCATGGAATCCACAATAGTCCCATCAAAATCAAAGATTATGATTCTACTCATCGAACGGCCTCCTAATTACAAAAATGGCCCGTGTGCCCAGCTTGTTGTGTTGGCACCCGATAGGGAACATGACAAGTCTTCTACAACTCGACAAATGATTTCCTAAGTCTTACATATGCCGGCAATCCGTTTTCGATTTGTATCTTTACTTCCCCTTGAATCAAGGGACGGGCATAATCCAAGAAATCAGCGGTTACAAAGTTGCCTTTGCTATTCAGCCATTCCTTCGGAACCTGCCGTTCAACATTAGCCACACTTCTCAATTCAGCCAAGCCGGTTGCACCCTCTTCCTCCAAAAGGGTTACCATGAACCCGCTGAGGCCTTGGACAGCAACCTTCACGGCGGCTCTCCCCACTGCCATCGCATCACACACGTCTCTCTGGGAAGCAAAATGCATGGCTGCCTGCTGACAGATGTCCAGTTTAATGTTACGGGCTTTTATTTTCAAGTTGCTCTCAATAACGCTCCTTAGAAACTCACTGACCCCGCCCAGTGTAGGATGGCCGAAAGAATCAGTAGCCACTTCGCCGTGTTGAACCTCTATGTACTCTCCGTTTGCATTCCTCAAACCTTCTCCGACCACTATAAAAGCCCCACCGATTCTCTTGTAGGTGTTCTCCACATCCTCCAGAAAACTGTCTATGTCAAACGGCGTTTCAGGAAAGTAGATGAGATGGGGTGCTTCATCGGCCAGGGACTTGGCCAGTGCACTCGCGCCAGGAAGCCATCCTGTATTTCTCCCTACAGTCTGAAGAATGGTAATAGGCTCAGATGTATACATGCTTGCATTATGAATGCCTGCTTCTCTGACTGAGGTAGCCACGTACTTGGCACAACTGCCGAATCCCGGGCAGTGATGGGTTTCGGGAAGGTCGTTATCTATGGTTTTTGGCACCCCAATGACACGCATCTCATACCCTAGCTCTCCTGCTGCCTTATTAAGCCTGTCAGCGGTATCCATGGAATCGTTTCCACCTATATAGAAGAAGTACTTGATATTAAGAAAGTCAAATACCTTAAAGATGGCCTCCAGGTCAGACTCTTGCACCTTATGTCTGCATCCTCCCAAAACAGCACCGGGAGTCCTCGTAAGCCCTTCAATTGTCTCATCTGTTTCACACCTGAGATCAATGAGCTTTTTGCTCAGCACTCCTTCCATACCATGAATTGCGCCGTATATGTCACTGATAAACCCGTACTTCTTTGCTTCAGTGATGATACTGTAGAGACTGCTGTTAATTACGGAAGTCGGTCCTCCGGACTGCCCGATGAGAACGTTTCCCTTTAGCGACATGTCTGATACACTCCTTCAAGTTGATCAGTAGAATACGATCTCCCTGCGACGGGATTCTTATAGAGTCGCGCCATTTATGCTATGCGTGTTGCGCAATACTTACAAGTTATTCGTTGACGAGTAATGGTAAACCGGACAATACTTGCCCCCGAATCCTGTTTGTCATGCTCGCAGCAATTATCGATAGGGCCTTCGGTAAGAACCACTTTTAGACCCATTGATTCAGCCAGTGCTTTAGTTTCCGGACTCGGGAGGTTGTGAATTCCCTCATTGTCGACACTGATTACCAGGTACTTTGCGCCTACAGTCTCTATCAATTCCCTGTTGACACAGTTTATGTCCCCGTGATGTGGCGCTTTTAAGATCGCTGCCTTCAAGGCCTCAGTGTCACTGAATCGCTCCCAAAAAGACAGCGGTACGTCACTCGAGAGCAAAACCCCGGTATTCAGATAATCAATCTTTGTCACTATGCAAGTCTGGTTCAGGGACTTGTCAACTTCTCGCAACTTCTCTGCTCTTACATCAGGGTCTGTGGTACCGTAGATCATCTCCATGTCCCGACTTAGTTTAGCAAGCACTTTCTTGCCCGGAGTGAGCCCGGTAATCCTCAGCGTAGTGCCTCCAATATCCGTCTTGTATTCAACATCCTCGTCGGCAAACCGGATTCTGGCCCCGCTTCTCTCCAGGGCTTGGAAGATGTCATTGTACATGTCAATAGATTGGCTCATGCCGCTACCGTCTACATCTAGTTTTCGACTTTGAAATTCACAAGGTAACAGATAATTGACCCATGCCTCCCGCACTGTGAGGCCGTGGATTGCTTCATGAATTCCTGCTATATGATCCCGATGAAAATGCGTCAGAATCATCAAGTCGATATCCCTAATACCCTCCACACGGAGATAATCAGACACCTTTATCCGATTCCGATGGCGGGCAAACATTTCATGTCGGTTGTCACCACCATCTACCAAGATATGCAGGGGTTTGACACCGGTTGTTCTAATGAAGATACTCTCCCCGAATCCAACATTCAAAAAGTCTATGATTAGCCTTTTGTCGCTCAAATACCTTCTCCCCTTATTCTTCAAGACGCCAGCGAAAACCCATCTCTCTCCTTGGAAAATGCTAGTCATTCTGATGTCAGACAACGACTCTCAAAAAAAATATGGTCGGAAACCCATATGACTATCACTTGCGTTTGTCAATGATCTTAACTCTTCGTATGTTTAATTCTGTGTGAAATTGAAGATTCCTCTTTTGCTGACAAAATGATACTGAGGCTAATTCGACACAATGAACCTGTTAGTTCTGTGCTAATGCCCCTCATATGGAACTAACCATAGCACCTCGTACGGCTGCAACGTCAGGCGGATTGAACCGCAGTCACCTGAGAAGACCTTCCTCGCAGTAAGAAGATCCTGATATCTGGGGACAGGTTCAGCATCTATGCAGGATGAATCCAGCTGCACGTTCTGGTGTAGAGAGGAGAGATTATGAAAGCAAATAATCCGATCTCTTCCATCCGGCGAAGTACGGATTAAAGAGAAGATCTCATCCTTAAGAAACAGAATTTCCTGCCTTCCCTGCGGGTGAAACGCAGGACGATTTCCACGAATTTTCAGCATGGTAGCCAGACGATCATAAACTACACCGGTTCTGGAACATGGATCTTTCAGTTCCACCAAGACACGGTGCAATGAGAGTTTCTCCCGATTAAT
>DGZL01000161.1:6099-10190 GCA_002398515.1 Firmicutes bacterium UBA4981 | reverse complement strand
GCATGATGGCCGAAGGCATGTGCCGATTTATATCAGTGAAGATATGGTCGGGCACAAGTTAGGTGAGTTTGCCCCGACGCGAACGTTCAGAGGACATGGAGCGCATACTGCCAGGTCTACTTCGCTGAAATAGGCGGGGACGTAGGCAGTCGGGGGGCTGGAGGGGATAATTGCTATGGCGATGATGGAAGCTCGAGCTATAGCTCGTTATGTCAGGATTACTCCGAAAAAGGCTAGGCAGGTTGTGGACTTGGTAAAAGGGAAGGATGCCCAGGAGGCCCTTGCTATACTGAGGCACACTCGTAAAAGAGGGGCAGAGCTTGTCAGTAAGGTACTGAAGTCTGCCATAGCCAATGCCGAGCATAACCTCGAGCTCGATAAAGATGACTTATATGTGGCAGAAGTGAGAATCGATGAGGGTCCGACCATGAAGAGATGGCGTCCGAGGATGCGGGGGATACCTGCTCCGATTCTCAAGAGAACCAGTCACATTACAGTAGTTGTCAGAGAAAAGGAGGGATGACAGGTTGGGACAGAAGGTTCATCCCTATAGTCTAAGGCTAGGAATAGTCAAAGATTGGGCTGCGAAGTGGTATGATGATAAGAATTACTCCCAGTTGATCCATGAAGATCTTCATATCAGGCAGTTTGTGAAGGCAAGATTCTATAATGCCGGGATTTCCAAGACTGAGATCGAACGAGTGGCAGACCGGGTGAAAGTCAATATCCACACAGCAAGGCCCGGAATGGTGATCGGTCGAGGCGGCCAGGAAGTGGAGGCACTCAGGCGAGACCTTGAGGCTGTCACAGGCAAGCATGTGTCAGTGGCAATCATCGAGGTCAGAAACGCGGATCTGGACGCCCAATTGGTCGCGGAAAACATTGCTTCCCAGATAGAACGGAGAATCTCCTTCCGGAGGGCAATGAAACAAGCGCTTTCACGATCAATGAGACAAGGCGCTGAAGGCATGAGAGTAAGGGTCAGCGGCAGATTAGGAGGGGCCGAGATTGCCCGCACAGAGGGTTACAGTGAGGGGAAAGTTCCTCTTCATACTCTGAGAGCTGACATAGATTATGGTTTTGCGGAAGCTCACACCGCGTACGGCAGAATTGGCGTTAAGGTGTGGATTTACAAGGGCGATGTGCTTCCTGAGACGGCTGCCGCTGAAGGAGGCCGGTAAGAATGTTACAACCAAAGAAGACTAAGTTCCGTAAGGTCATGCGCGGCAGAATGAAGGGTAAAGCTGCCGGCGGCGCCGAGGTGGCCATGGGTGAATACGGGCTTCAGGCCCAAGAGCCCGGATGGATCACAGCCAGGCAAATTGAGGCAGCGAGAATTGCCATGACCCGGTATATCAAGAGAGGCGGAAAGGTCTGGATTAGGATATTTCCGGATAAGCCGGTTACCAAAAAGCCGGCTGAGACCCGTATGGGCAGCGGAAAAGGTAACCCAGACCACTGGGTAGCTGTAGTAAGGCCGGGACGGATAATGTTTGAGATTGCAGGTGTGCCGGAAGACTTGGCTCAGGAGGCTATGCGCCTGGCAGCGTTTAAGCTTCCTATAAAGACTAAATTTGTCAAGAGGATGATGATAGGCGGTGGGGCCGGTGAAAGTTAGGGAAATACGTGACCTTTCCAGCGATGAACTGAACCACAGACTTGACTCGCTGAAAGAGGAGCTCTTTAACCTTCGATTTCAGGTTGCCACCGGTCAGCTTGACAATCCCATGCGTGTTCGTGAAGTTCGCAAGGACATAGCACGGGTCAAGACAGTCTTGCGCCAACGCGAGCTCGGCATTAGCCAGTGGTCTTAAGGAGGGTTATGCGGTGGACGCGCGAGGAACGCGCAAGATGCGCATTGGTCGAGTGGTAAGCGATAGCATGGATAAGACAGTGGTTGTCGCTGTTGAACGAATAGTCGCCCACCGGCTTTACGGCCGAAGGATGAAGAGAACTGCGCGCTTTATGGCGCACAACGAAGACAACCAGGCCAGAGTCGGGGATAAGGTTCGACTCATGGAAATCAGACCGCTTAGCAAGCGGAAGAGATGGCGTGTGGTAGAGATCCTTGAAAGGGCGAAGTAGTCCCGTACAGGATTAGCCAGGGCGCAAAGAGCGCTCTTTGACAAGGAGGGACTGCCAGGTGATTCAGGAAGAGTCAATGCTAAATGTCGCCGATAATACAGGTGGCAAGAGGATAAAGTGTATCAGGGTGCTAGGCAGCGGCAACCAGAAGTCCGCAGGGATAGGCGACATTATCGTTGCCAGTGTCAAAGAAGCTACACCCGGTGGCGTCGTGAAAAAAGGGGACATAGTCAGGGCAGTGATTGTCCGAACAAAAGCAGCGTTATCGCGTCCTGACGGAACCCATATTAGATTTGATGAAAACGCAGCGGTCATCATAAACGAGCAGAACAACCCCAGGGGGACGCGGATATTCGGCCCCGTTGCACGGGAGCTGCGTGAGAAGGAGTTTATGAAGATAATCTCCTTGGCGCCTGAGGTTCTATGATGGAGTTTCTAAAGAGAAACCTTAGGGCTGCGAAGAGGCAGGTGTTTTAAGGACAATGAAACCTCATGTAAAAAAGGGCGATACAGTAGTCGTTCTTTGGGGTGCGGACAAGGATAGGCGAGGAAAAGTCCTACGGGTGCTTGCCGGTGAGGAACGAGTGATAGTGGAAGGCGCAAATGAAGTGAAGCGCCACACGAAGCCAACCCAGCTGGCCCCGCAGGGAGGCATCATCACGAAAGCAGCGCCAATGCCGTTGTCTAGGGTGATGGTAGTCTGCCCGAAGTGTAGCAAGCCTACTCGATCCGGTAGAAAGCGAACTCAGGATGGCGAGTGTGTGCGAGTATGCAAGGAGTGCGGGCGCGACATAGACAAGTAGGTATCGGGGGTGAGCCAAGTGGCGGCAAGGCTAAGGGAGAAATACCTTAATGAAGTTGCACCTGCCCTCCGTGACAAGTTTGGGTACAGTAGTGTCATGGAAATTCCCAAGATCCACAAAGTCGTTGTAAACATGGGGGTAGGGGAAGCAGTAGGAGATCCAAAGTCGCTTGATGCCGCAGTAGGCGATCTTACTGCAATTACAGGACAAAAGCCCATAATTACGCGGGCAAAGAAGTCAATTGCATCTTTCAAGCTTAGGGCCGGGATGCCCATTGGGTGCAAGGTCACACTGCGGGGAGAGAGGATGTATCACTTTCTCGACAAGCTTTTCAATGTGGCCCTCCCCAGAATCAGAGACTTTCGGGGAGTGTCTCCTGACGGATTTGACGGTAGAGGCAACTATACCTTGGGTCTTAAGGAGCAACTGGTATTTCCGGAGATAGTCTATGATAAGATAGATAAACTCAGAGGAATGGATATTGCTATTGTTACTACTGCCGGAACAGATGAGGAAGGATATGACCTCCTGAAGGCCATGGGAATGCCTTTCTCCGGTTAAACTGGGAGAGCCAAACCGAATCCGGCGATGGAAGGGGGATAGCTTTGGCTAAGAAGAGTCTCATGGAGAAACAGAGGAGACCAAAGAAATACCGTGTAAGACATTATAACAGGTGTCCTATATGCGGACGACCTAGGGCATATATGAGAAAATTCGATATGTGCAGGATATGCTTCCGTAGGCTTGCTTCGCAGGGCGAAATCCCTGGAGTAAGGAAGGCGAGCTGGTGATGGACAGTGCCAAGCAATTCCGCATATGGAGGAGGTCGATGTGAATGGTAACGACGGACCCCATTGCTGACATGCTCACGAGGATTAGGAATGCCAACACCGTTACGAGGGACGTCGTTGAGGTCCCCTCCTCGCGGGTGAAGCGCGACATCGCGAAGATCCTTAAGGAAGAGGGATATATCAGGGACTATGAGGTAATTGCCGATAGGAAGCAGGGCATCCTGCGACTTTATCTGAAGTATGGTCCCAATAAGCAAAAGGTGATTACAGGTCTGAAACGCATAAGTAAGCCAGGACTTCGGGTCTACGCCAATAAGGACAATATTCCAAAGGTCCTTGGAGGCCTTGGCATAGCGGTCATATCCACCCCCCAAGGTATCGTGGCCGATAGAACTGCCAGGCGAGAAGGCGT
>DGZL01000161.1:4870-5903 GCA_002398515.1 Firmicutes bacterium UBA4981 | reverse complement strand
AACTGCCAGGCGAGAAGGCGTAGGCGGAGAAGTAATCTGCTATGTGTGGTAGGGGGTGAGAGGTAATGTCCAGGATCGGAAAAGCGCCTATACCAATTTCCAAAGGAGTAGAGGCAAAGATAGAAGGCGCCGTTGTTACGGTCAAGGGACCCAAAGGGTCGCTTACCAGGCGAGTTAATCAAAAGATGGATGTCTCTATAGAGGACGGAAACATTATTGTGAGCCGCCCTAACGACGGGAAAGAAGCAAGATCTCTTCACGGACTGACTAGGACCCTCATTGCTAATATGGTAAGAGGCGTAACTGAAGGTTATCAGAAGACCCTCTTGATCTCCGGGACGGGTTACAGAGCCGTTCAGCAAGGGAACAAGCTAGTCCTGGGGATGGGGTTGTCACATCCGGTAGAAATGGTGCCGCCGGACGGTATTGAGATAGAAGTCCCTTCGCCCACGAGGATTGTGGTGAAAGGCATAGACAAGGAACTGGTCGGTCAAATTTCAGCTAATATCAGAGCCGTTCGCCCGCCGGAACCGTACAAGGGTAAGGGCATTAGGTATGAAGGCGAGCGAATCCGCATGAAAGCCGGCAAGGCCGGTAAGGCAGCAGGCCGGTAGGTAGTGGAACGTATGGAGGGTGGGGTAAGTCATGTTCAAGCGTGAAGATAGAAGGGTTGCGAGAACCAAACGACATCGCCGCCTAAGACAACGCATAGCAGGCACTCAAGATAGCCCCCGTCTTGCTGTGGCCAGATCTCTGAAGCATGTTTATGCTCAGGTTATTGACGATCAAAGTGGGACTACTTTAGCATTTGCGTCCAGCCTTGACCCGGAGATCAAATCCAAGGCGAAGAACGGCGGTAATACTGAAACTGCGCGCTTGGTGGGGAAGCTTATTGCCCAGCGGGCGCAAGAAAAAGGTATCAAGCGGGTGGTATTTGATCGCGGAGGCAACCTTTATCATGGTAGAGTTGCTGCTGTAGCAGAAGGAGCTCGCGAAAGCGGACTTGAGTTTTAAGGTCCGGGGAAGTGGGTGA
>DGZL01000161.1:0-4693 GCA_002398515.1 Firmicutes bacterium UBA4981 | reverse complement strand
CCGGGGAAGTGGGTGAAACAGATAATGATGGAGTTCGAAGGTCCGGAACTTAAGGAAAAAGTTGTAAACATAGACCCTGTGGCTAAGACTACCAAGGGAGGGCGCACCCGTAGTTTCCGTGCCCTCGTGGTGGTAGGAGACGGCAATGGGCGTGTGGGAACAGGTGTCGGGAAGGCGGCTGAGGTCGCAGAAGCCATTCGCAAGGGAGTCGAAGAGGCGAAGAAGAACATGTTCGACGTTCCCATTGTCGAGACCACCATTCCCCATGAGGTTGTGGGAAGGGCCGGCGCAGGCAGAGTTCTGCTGAAACCTGCTTCACCTGGTACAGGAGTGATAGCAGGTGGTCCGGTGAGAGCAGTCTTGGAGCTAGCCGGTATTCGCGATATTCTTACGAAATCGTTGGGATCTGCCAATCCATTCAACGTTGTTCGCGCCACAGAGCAGGGGCTTAAGTCGCTGAATCGCGCGGAGGAAGTAGCGAAGCGCAGAGGAAAATCTGTGGAGGATATACTTGGCTAGGGGGCGTGGCAGATGTTAGGAAACGATAATGCCAAAGATAATCAGGAGGCAAAAGGGATGCTTAAGATCACTTTGAAACGAAGCACTATAGGCAGACCGAAAGACCAGAGGGCGACTGTCAGAGCGCTTGGGCTTAGAAAGCTCAATCAATCTCGTTGTCTTCCTGATAACCCTGCTGTTAGAGGGATGATTGGGAAAGTCGCCCATCTGGTGGATGCGGAAGAAGTCACGGAATAGGAGGTGGCTCCATTGAAACTTGAGCGACTGTCCCCGCCGGAAGGCGCCAAACGAGCTCAAAGACGGGTCGGTAGAGGTATCGGGAGTGGTCGTGGCAAAACTTCAGGTCGGGGTCACAAGGGACAAAGAGCCAGGTCCGGTGGTACTAAAGGCCCCATGTTTGAAGGCGGTCAGATGCCTTTAGTCAGGCGTATGCCGAAGCGAGGATTCACTAATCCTTTTAAGGTTAGATTTGTCCCTGTTAATTTGCGGGACCTGGAGATGTTTGAAGCGGATGCGGTGATTTCGCCTGAGACACTTCAAGCATCCGGAATAATTAAACGGGCCCGCGACCGTGTAAAAATCCTGGGCGAAGGCGGCATAAGTAAACCGCTTACCGTCAGGGCCCATGCATTCAGCCGATCTGCAGTGGAGAAGATTGAACAAGCAGGCGGCAAAGTTGAGGTGATATAGGTTGCTAGGAGCACTTGCCAGCGCCTTCAGAATCCCGGAACTCAGGAAGAAGATTCTTTATACCCTAGGGTTGCTTGCCGTTTACCGTGTGGCATCGTTTATCCCTGTTCCCGGGGTGAATGTCGCCCAACTTGTGCAGGTTTTCGGAGAGGCCGGGCTCTTTCAGTTTCTGGATTTGTTCGCAGGCGGCGCACTCATGAGGTTTACAGTCTTTGCAATGGGTGTAGGACCGTACATCACTTCGTCCATTGTTATGCAGTTGTTGCAGGTAGTGATACCCAGCTTTGAAGAGATGGCTAAGTCCGGAGTGGAAGGCAGACGAAAGCTATCGCAGTGGACGAGATACAGCGCGGTGATCCTCGCAGTCATCCAAGGTACAGCTATCACGTTTGGTATACGAGGGGCACTCGACGACACAAGCACTATGTCAGTGCTCCTTATTATCACAACGTTGACTGCAGGGACAGCTTTCTTGATGTGGCTGGGGGAGAAGATTTCTGAAAACGGAATAGGAAACGGAATATCCCTTATCATCTTTACAGGTATCATCGCAAGGTTGCCTGCAACATTTCGCAGCCTGGTTGCAAGTGTAGGCCAGGGCGGAGTCGGCATAGTCAGCGCATTGCTTTATATCGTTGTCAGTCTGATATCGATAGTCGCAGTAATCATGATTACTTTGGCAAGCCGTAGAATCCCTGTTCAATACGCAAAGCGTGTTGTGGGTCGCAAGGTTTACGGGGGGCAGAGCACACACATTCCCCTTAGTGTAAACCAGGCCGGAGTAATTCCCGTGATTTTTGCTTCGTCACTTTTGGCATTCCCTGCTACCATAGCGCAGTTTGTGCCTAAACTGGCTTTCATGTCTGATTGGCTGCGGGGTGACAGTGTTTCGTATATGATTGTCTACTCATTGCTAATCATAGGTTTTACGTACTTCTATACTGCCATGACGTTCAATGTTGCGGACGTGTCCAATAATCTGAAGAAATACGGAGGGTTTGTCCCGGGTATTCGTCCGGGGAGACCTACTGTGGAATACTTGGAGCGCATATTGTCAAGGCTTACTTTTGTCGGCGGGTTGTTCCTTGCTGTAATAGCCATATTGCCCAATATCATGACTAGTGTCACCAAGCTCAGCGGAGTCAGTTTCGGCGGAACCGCCCTCCTTATCATGGTCGGAGTCGCGCTCGATACTATGAAGCAAATAGAAGCGCAGCTCTTGATGAGGCAATATGAAGGCTTCATGAAGTAGGAGGAAGAGATATGCGCCTTGTTCTCCTGGGCCCTCCCGGGGTCGGAAAAGGTACCCAGGCAGTGAGACTCAGCAAGCGTCTTGGTGTGCCACACATATCCACAGGGGATATGTTTCGAGAAGCGTTAGCCAAGAAAACGGCATTGGGCCTTTCGGCGAAGGAGTATATTGATTCAGGAAAGCTTGTTCCCGACGACATTACCATAGGGCTTGTCAGGGATAGGCTGGAGAATCCTGATTGTTCCGGAGGGTTCATTCTCGACGGATTCCCACGAGACGTGGCTCAGGCTGAAGCCTTAGAGAAGATCCTTGAAATCCTCGGCGTCTCATTGGATGCAGCTATTTACATCGGCGCCGGGTCTCGTATTGTTGTGAAGCGCATTGCAGGCCGACGGGTTTGTGAGGGTTGCGGGGCTACGTATCACATATCGTTTAACCCACCGCCTGAAGACGGCAAATGCCCAAAATGCGGAGGCCGCATTTATCAGCGGGTGGATGACAGGCAAGAGGCGGTGCGTGAGCGGCTCAAGGTATACAAGGCTTTGACAGAACCTGTGGTTGACTATTACAAGGGTCTTGGTATCCTGAAAGTGGTCAATGGCGAAGAGGACGCTAATGAAGTTCTCGAGGCAATTATTTCGATGATTTAAGGAAGGCAATAATGTTGAGAAAAATAACTCCGTTGGTTATTTGCAAAAGCCCTGAAGAAATTGATATTATGAAAAGGTCAGGCGCGATATTGGCAGAGCTTCTTGAGAAGCTGCGCGGATTCATAAAGCCTGGGATTAGCACCTCGGATATTGACAAATTCGCTGAGGAGTTCATTATGGGTCGAGGGGCCAATCCATCGTTCAAAGGGCTATATGGTTTCCCGGCCAGTGCGTGCGTGTCTGTTAATGAAGAGGTTGTCCACGGCATTCCCGGTAACAGGAAACTGGCCGAAGGGGAGATAGTCAGCATTGATGTAGGCGCGGAAGTCCAGGGGTTTCACTGTGACAGCGCAATGACTTTTCCTGTGGGCACGATTTCCGGGGAAGCTACGGAGCTCATGAGAACGACTGAGGAATCTCTTTACCGCGGCATTGAGCAGGCACGAATTGGCATGCGCATAGCTGACGTATCCAGAGCGATACAGAGTTATGTGGAGTCAAAAGGGTTTTCCATTATCAAAGCCCTGTCAGGGCACGGAGTAGGGCGTAAACTTCATGAAGAGCCTGCAATTCCTAACTTTGTGATTCGTGGCGAACCCGGGCCTGTGTTAGCTGACGGAATGACGTTAGCTATAGAGCCTATGGTAAATGCGGGTGGGCCGGATGTGAAGACCCTTAAGGATAACTGGACAGTGGTTACTTGTGACGGTTCGCTGTCAGCACATTTTGAGCACACAGTTGCTGTGACCCGGGACGGCCCGGTGATACTCACTGCTCTCTAGTTGGGAGGACAGTTGAGGATGGAAACTAGATTGGGACAATTGGTAGTATCAGCAGCAGGCAGGGACAGAGGCAGGTATTATATAGTAACGCAAATTCTCGACGATACTACAGTCGCAGTCACTGACGGAGCTTATAGACCGGTTTCCAACCCTAAGAAGAAAAACGTCAGGCATCTTATGATGACACGGACCATAAACAGCTCCCTCAGTGAGAAGCTCCTCCAGGGAATAGACATAACTAATGAGGAGGTATGTGAAGCTTTGAAGATAAGCAGCAAAGCCAAGTCAGAAAGGACGGACTGTTCCGATGGGTAGAAAGGACGCGATAGAGGTAGAGGGAACCGTCATTGAGGCGTTGCCCAATGCAATGTTTAGGGTAGAGCTGGAAAATGGGCATAGGGTTCTCGGTCACGTGTCCGGGAAAATGCGCATGCATTTTATTAGAATTTTACCCGGGGACAAGGTAACAATGGAGTTATCCCCATATGACCTGTCAAGAGGCAGGATAACATATCGGTTTAAGTAGGCGAAAGCTGTTTTCCATTGCTGTGGCGTTATGTGACGCCGGGAGGTTTTTTTATGAAGGTTAGGCCATCTGTGAAGAAGATCTGTGATAAGTGCAAGATAATCAAGCGTAAGGGCACCGTAATGGTGATTTGCGAAAATCCCAAACATAAGCAGCGTCAGGGTTAGGGTGGAGGTGAAGCGCATAAATGGCTAGAATTGCAGGAGTTGACCTCCCGAGGGATAAGAGGATTGCGGTAGCTCTAACCTATATCTATGGTATAGGCCAGTCTACT
>DGZL01000006.1 GCA_002398515.1 Firmicutes bacterium UBA4981 | reverse complement strand
GTTCCCTTCCAGCTTGACGATGTGGACATGTCAGGGACTGTGTCGCGTTACGATGAGGTGGCATTCTTGGCGACTGGACCGGTCAAGATCGTTGTCTCCGACGAGGAGCCTGAAAAGAAACCTGTCTTTCAGGCAGCGTTCGGTGTTGACAAGGTCGATGAGGATAACACGATTATCTACAGCCTTGACGGCCTGTTCAAAGTCAAGGTAGGCAAGTACGGAACCTTGGATATCATCGAGTATCGCGGCAAAGAACACAAATATGCCAGGGACATCGGGATGATCCGGTACGCCGGCTTCCCGTACAGCACTTGGTGGTATGACGAGAACTACGACAGGCACGAAGAGAAAACTACGTTTGAGGAACCCTTCCGCATTGTCAAATTGGGAATTCTCGAGGCAGGTCCGGCCAGGATCACCGTTGTGGCACACAATGCGTCTGATCTATTCCCCGGAATGCGGCAGGAGATGGTTGCGTCGATATACACCACCGGCGAAATCAGAGTGAGCAACCGCGTAGTTTCGGCGGGATATACTGACCTCACAAAGCTTTTCACCATGTGCGGCGGAGTCATGGCCGACATTGAGGATGCCAGGCACATACTGCCTGTATTCCGCTGGATTGACTGGGCGGATGAGCTGGGCATAACTGCCAAGGAGTACTGGGCTGAGCAGGGAGCTGTGACAGAAGTGGACGGTACGCCGTACATAACGTTTGCAGACTCTACCGGACCGAAGCCTGCGTGGTGGGGCGCTTCTTACCTCTTCTGCAGCCCGGAAAGATGGCGCACCAACTTTTCAACCGGCGAGAGCATGGGCGTGGCTGAGTGCTTGATGGATGTGCCCGAGGTGGCCCCAGATCTCGAGGGCAAGGTCGAGATGGAGCACTGGCACCTTGAAGGCGAGTGGAGAACCGGCTACTTCCGTTGGATTGCAGACGAGATCTTCGGCCTCAGGCAGAAGAATGAAATCCCGATAGACATAGAGAATCTCGAGGGCCGGGGAGACAACTGGCCGCTGCACATGATCCCAGGCGACGTCTTCGAGCATCTCAACTTCTATCTTATCTATGACACACACAGCGTTGCTTCCACAGTTCGCTACCTCGAAGCCAGATACGCTGAGCTCGATAACGTAGAGGCTAGATAGTCATGCAATCAGCATCCGGGAACAAGGGCAGGGGCGCGGCTTGGGCCGCCCCCTTTCCCAACCTTGTATCAGTGTTGTTTGCTGCTATCGTCCTTTGCTGTGGATTTTCTTTCTTGCCATCCCAAGCAGTGTCTGCCCAATCGCATGCTGAGGCTTACACTGAACCCTATTTTGAATATGTCGGCTCGACATATTCGGTAGGACTTTCACTCGACCCTGTGTCCATTGATTATCTTGCCATAGACCCCGGGGCCACGGGAGAGCACCGAGATGTCCTCGCATATGTGGGCAAGCCGTCCAGCTTGTGGCTGGGGATCGGGGGATGGGGCACTCATATGCCGACAAAACCCGGGCATGTGGAAGTCCTGGAGGAAGAGGATAAGCTCGTATTGACCATTACCGAAATCGAGTTCGTGGGTTGTCTTCAAACGACATTAGGTGAGATTGCGCCCGTCAAGGCGGATTGGGTGTTTACCTTCTATGAAGACTTCTTCGACATGGAGCTTGTTTGGCGAGTATCGGAGAATGTCGAGGGTTTGCAGGAAGCAGGTTGGGCCCTCAACATCGACCTTCCCCGGTACGGAGATTCGGAAGAGGCCAATCGAGTCAACCAGGACGTCCAGGGCTATCCTAAATGGATCGTGTGGTACGGACCCGAGCTCGGCGTTTGCGCAGCGTATAAAGAGGGTTCGACGAATCTTAAAGCGAACAGATGGTACGGGAACCTGCCTTCGAGCTACGTCATAGTTCACACGTGGTGGAAGCCGGGGGGCACAGGTATTGACTGGGGAACCTATCCGGGCGGTATCTGGAGGGTGGGATTTTTCAAAGGCGCTGATCAGTTGGATGTTCCGGAAGGCCTGCATAAGACCCTTAACCGTACTGATTGAGGATAATCTCAGACCGGCCTTGACCATCGAACAAGTGAACTCATCACTTCAGCTTAAACGTTAAAGGAAATTTGCCGAGTCATGAAGGATATCGGAGTCTCAATGGAGAATAGAATCCCTGTAAATCATGTAAATAATATAGCTTTTACGATTAAGTAATCACGGGGGGTTCCAATGAGTACGCTTAGCCTTCATCGGTTACTGTCGCGCCGTTACAGGATGCTGGTTTTCGACTGGGATGGAACTGCGGTGGCTTCCCGCAGCGGGCCTGTGGATCATCTCATATGGCGAACAGAGGCCCTGCTCGCGAGAGGCGTGTGGCTCGCTGCCGTCACCGGAACGAATTTTGCCAATCTCGACAGGCAGTTCTTTTCCTTCCTTCATCCGAGAATCAAGGGGAATCTCCTGGCATGTGTAAACAGGGGGTCAGAGGTATACGGTTTTGACTCTGAGGGATGCCCTGTCAGGCTTTGGGCCAGAGAGGCAACGCATGCTGAGAACAGGATGATGGATGAGTCGGTCAGCATGGCTCAGCGTGTTTTGGAGGAACAGCATGGCCTTGCAACACGAGTGATCTTCGACAGGATGAACAGGCGTAAGCTTGATATCATGCCCTTTCGTGAGTGGGAAGACCCTCCGAAGGAGATGATCGGGGAGCTTCTCGCAAGAACTCAGGCGCGTTTGAAGGATGCGGGCCTTCCGGGAATACAGTCAGTTATTGACCTGGTGCGTCGTTGCTCCGAAGAAGTTGGGCTGGACGGCAGGGTCACCAGTGATGTGAAACATGTCGAGCTTGGATTGACTGATAAGTCTGATTCCGTAGATTACTTAGTTGAACAAGTGGCAAAGCCCCATGGCATAGACGTATCAGAGATACTTTTCATAGGAGATGAGTTTGGATCCATCGGTGGCTGCGAAGGCAGCGATTCAAAGATGATCACCCCGAAAACAGAAGGTGCAAGCTTCATTAGCGTAGGGCAGGAGCCCGAGGGCGTCCCTCCTTCGGTGTATCACATGGGAGGCGGGATTGAGTCATTTTCCGAGATATTGGCTCTCGAGATGAACGTGTGGAGGGACTACGGCAAGCCTATGTTAGCTGGGAAAGAATCAATCGACAGCCATTTGCTGCTCTTGCCTGCAGAGGACAACCAGGTTGCTTACGAGACTTCTTGTCAGGCTGAGACTGCAGCTTCGTACGAGACTCTCTTCACATTGACCAACGGCTATCTCAGTGTGCGGGGCGCGCATGAGGACGGGCTGTACCGGGGGAATCCCGGCTCGTTTGTTGCAGGTGTATTTGATAAAGCTCAAGGGCCATACGATGTGACAGAACTCGTTGTGATTCAGGATCCGTTACCCATCGAGATCCGGGTAGATGGGGAAAGAGTCGGTGAATCAGGAATCAGGGATTACCGTAGGGAGCTGGATATGCAAAGCGCGATTCTTCGCCGTACTTACCGGTGGAGTGATAGGCACGGACGTGTGATAAGAGTTGAGAGCGAACGTTTTACATCTGCCGTGAACGAGCACTTGCTCTGCATCAAGCTCTCCCTCACTGTAGAGCATGGGTCAGGGCGGGTGTCGATCCGATCCCGCCTGGATGGGGATGTGTCCAACTCCGATGCTGCCCACATCAAGGTAGATCGGGTCCGGGCTGAGCGCCATGGAGTAGCTGAGGTGCACACGACGACCATGGAGTCGGGAATAGGTATAGCCATGGCCTGCGCCCAGCGGGCAAGTGTTGTGAAATGCCGGGGCGAGGCAGACCGCGAATCTGCGGACGCTTGTGGAATTCCCATCCAAGCGGTTCCTTACGAGGATAGGCGCTCTGCCGGTCATGATTTTGAGGCTCTCCTGGAAGAGGGCGAATCTATAGAGATACATAAATTTGTGACTGCGCATACTTCCCGGGATGTGGCGTGGTGCGGGCGAGGGCAGCAGCCTGGCACGGATGAATTGCTGTCTGCGGCGCGGGTGAACGCGAGTGAAGCTGCATCCTCCGGATTTCCGGAGTGCAGGCGTGGACATATCGAGGGATGGCGCAGGAAGTGGGAACGCTGTGACATCCGCTTAGACGGACCGGACCGGGATCAGATGGCCGTGAGGTTCGCCTTGTACCATCTGGCATCTTTGGGGCCTCGAAGCGACGATACAGTCAGCATAGCCGCTAAAGGGCTGCATGGAGAGGGTTACAAAGGCCATGTCTTCTGGGATACAGAGATCTTCATTCTTCCGTTCTTCGTGGTCCAGTTCCCGGATGTGGCCCGCCGCCTCCTCATGTACAGGTATCACACATTGCCCGGCGCCAGGCGAAAAGCCCGCGATAACGGCTATCGTGGAGCAATGTACGCCTGGGAAAGCGCGGATTCAGGCGACGAAACTACGCCGAAGTGGTCAAGGCCCCATCCGGAAACAGGGGAGAGGGTGCGGATTTGGTGCGGAGAGCTTGAGGACCACATCACTGCCGACGTGGCGTATGCAGTATGGAATTACTGCAGGCGAACTGGAGATTGGGACTTCATGCAGGCGTACGGCATGGAGATAATTGTGGAAGCAGCTCGGTTCTGGGCGAGCCGCGCAGAGTGGAACGGTGAGAGAAAAAGATACGACATACTCCGTGTGATCGGTCCGGATGAGTTTCACGAGCACGTGGATAATAACGCTTTCACTAACTACTTGGCCCGTTGGACGTTGCTTGCAGCTCTTGACCTTGCCCAGGAGTTTCCGGAGGATTGGGATAGGCTTTCCTGCCGACTGGGAATCGACGAAGATGAATTGGATGAGATCAGGCGAGTCGCGGATCTCCTCTACCTTCCTTTGCCTGACCTGGATTCAGGTGTAGTTGAGCAATTTGAAGGCTACTATGGCTACGATGACGTGGACCTGGAGGAGTTGAAGGAGAGCGTCAAAGGTTCGGGAGAGTCTGTGGAGGAGGCTTTAGGGCGGGAGAAACTTGTTAGAAGTAAGTTGCTTAAGCAGGCCGATGTAGTAATGCTTGGCTGCCTCCTGCCGGACTTATTCGACAAGGAGATCTGGGACGCGAACTGGCGGTACTATGAACCGCGAACGACCCACCTATCATCCTTGAGCGCTTCCATGCATTCGGTATTTGCATCTTATTTAGGTTTACCGGCTGCCAATGACGTCCGGGGATACGGCGCCGCAATGTCCCCACGTGCGTGGGGGTGTACCGATGCATACTCTTACTTTGAGCGGTGTATCTGTATCGAACTCGAGGATGAGAAAGGAAACCTCATGGACGGAATACACGCCGCGAACCTAGGGGGGATGTGGCAGGCTGTTGTGCACGGGTTCGCAGGAATACGACTTCTGAATGGGGCCGGTCGGGGTGGGTTATGTCGCCGGGGCAAGGAAGAGGCTGAGCCTGTGATAGCCATCAATCCACGCCTGCCGCGGGGATGGGATAGGTTGAAGGTCCCGTTTGAGTGCCGGGGCAGGCGCCTTCTGACAGTCATCACCCCGTATCGACTCATCGTAGCCAACAAAACAGAGGATGCCGAAGCAGGCGGAAACAAGTCAGTCATCATTGAATGCGCAGGCAGACGCCGACGCGTTGCAGAAGGGCAGAGCGTAGAGTTTATCCTCGCCCAGTTGCCGGATAGCGTCTAGCAACCTTTCAGCCTTTTATTCCTGTAAAGCTGATCCCTTCTACGAAATAGCTCTGGAACACGATGAACAACACGACTACCGGCAAGGCTGATATTATGGTTCCCGCCAACATGGGGCCCCAGTCAAACGCCACAGCGTATGTGCTCCTGAAGTTGAGAAGGCCGATTGTCAATGTGTACTTATCAGCAGGTGACGTGAGTATCATCAGCGGCCAGAA
>DGZL01000003.1 GCA_002398515.1 Firmicutes bacterium UBA4981 | reverse complement strand
GTACCCCCCATGCGAAACAAGTGCCGTGTTTTCCATGCCTGTAAATCCATGCCTGTACACGAAAAGCAAGGGTCACAAAACTAAGAGATGCCTATCTACACTTCCATTACCACAGGGAGTATCATAGGTCTTCTCCTTATCTTCTGGTAGAGAAATGCAGCAAGGGACTCCCTGATTTTGTTCTTGATTGGGTTCCATTCAGTGACCCCGTTAGAGATACACTTGGATATGACTTCACCGACTTCAGCTTCAGCTTCCTTCATAAGCGCCTCAGATTCTCTCACATACACAAATCCTCTGGAGACGATATCCGGCCCTGCAATGACTTTACCGGTTTGCTTATCTATGGTAACTACAACCACCATTATGCCGTCTTGGGCCAGCACTTTCCTATCGCGGAGGACTACATAGCCTACATCTCCCACTCCAAGTCCGTCTACAAGGACTTGTCCTGCCTCTACCTTGCCGGCACGATAGGCACGGCCGGAAGACTCCAACTCAAGGACGTCACCGTTTTCCAGAATGAACGTATTCTCGCTGGGTATTCCGACTTGCTCTGCAAGTTGCGCATGCTTCACAAGATGTCTGTACTCGCCGTGTACAGGGACAAAGTACTTGGGACATGTCAGGTTGATCATGAGTTTGAGCTCTTCTTGACTTGCATGTCCTGAAGCATGTACACAAGAGAACTTATCATAAACTACATCAGCGCCTTGTCTGAAAAGGTGGTTGATAGTCCTCCCGATGTCCTTCTCATTACCGGGTATCGGCGACGCAGATATGATAATGGTGTCCCCTGGACGAATACCGACTTTCTTGTGGGTAGCCATTGCCATACGAGTCAGGGCTGACATTGGCTCTCCTTGCGTGCCTGTAGTAATAATAGTCAGCCTGTCAGCGCGCATCCTGTCCACTTCTTCAGTGGGTATTAGCATGCCGTCAGGTATGTCCAAATATCCGAGGTTAGATGCGATTTCCACCGTGTTTTCCAGGCTTCGCCCAATAACGGCTATTCTTCGTCCGAACTTCCATGAAGCATCGATTACTTGCTGAATCCTGTGGATATTTGACGCGAACGTAGCCACGATGATTCGCTGTTCAGCCCTGCTGAATTGCTCTTCGAAAGCCTCACCTACATCCCTTTCGGACATGGTGTACCCGGGGCGTTCCGCGTTTGTCGAGTCAGACAATAGGCATAATACACCCCTTAATCCAAGCTCTGCGAATTTGCGAAAATCAGGTGTTTCTGTGAAAATCGGCGTCTGATCAAACTTGAAGTCCGCTGTATGCACAATAATGCCTACAGGTGTGGAAATCGCAAGAGCAACGACGTCAGCGATACTGTGACTTACACGGACAAATTCGACGGTAAAGGGACCTATATCAACTTTGTCGCCTGCTTTGACGCATCTTAGAGAAACTTCAGATAACAACTGATGTTCACGAAGTTTCCCTTCAACGAGACCAAGAGTCAGTCTCGTTCCATAGATCACAGAGTCGATCTCTCTTAAGACGTAAGGCAGAGCGCCTATATGATCCTCATGTCCGTGGGTCAAAATAAGGCCGCGAATCCTGTCTTTACGTTCCTTAAGATATGTGATATCAGGTATGACAAAGTCAATACCCAGCATTTCCTCTTCGGGAAAGGCCAGGCCAGCGTCGATTACCAAGATCTCCCCATCATATTCAATTACCGTCATGTTTTTGCCTATTTCACCAACCCCGCCTAAGGGGATAATAGACAACTTCTTCTCTCTATTCTTATTCTTACTCACGTATTGCACATCACCATCTTTCTATATTATTGACCTATGTACCAGAACCCCCTGCATGGCAGCAGGGGGTGTCAAAGCCACTACGATACAACATCTAATTTTATCACACAAAGAGCAAGATCTCAACATTAAATCGCTCGCTCGGCAAGCGCCGGCCGGATTCAGCTGTTAGGATATCAAGCCCATGTCTGCTAAGGCTTTCCTGACAATAGCGGCTTCCCTCTCCCCTGCTTCAACCAGGGGGGGCCTCACTCCGCCTACATCGAATCCTGTCAGCCTGAGCGCCGCCTTTACAGGAATAGGATTGGTAGTGACAAACAATGCCTTGAACAAAGGGAACAACTTGCAATTGAGCTCTGCCGCCATTGTTACATTGCCCTCTTGGAATGCGTGAATCATTTGCCTAATCTCTTTACCTGCCACGTGTGATGCCACGCTTATGATACCTTCGCCCCCCACAGCCATAATAGGCAAAGTCAAAGAATCATCACCACTGTAAATCTTAAATGAAGAGGGCGTGCGTTGGCGTATGTCTGTGACTTGTTCCAGGTTACCGCTGGCTTCTTTTACGCCTACGATATTCTCAACACGAGACAACGTCTCGATGGTGACAGGGGTCATGTTGATACCGGTTCTACCCGGGATATTATAGACAATAATCGGTAGCCCGGTAGAGTTCGCAATTGCCTTAAAATGAGTGATGAGTCCCTCTTGAGGAGGTTTGTTATAGTACGGCACTACAAGCATAATGCCGTGTACTCCTATCTCTTCAGCAGCACGGGTCAGCTCAATGCTTGATGCAGTGGAATTACCGCCTGTCCCTGCAACAACCTTAGCGTCATTTCCTACCGCATCGACAACCGCTCGAAAAAGATCCAATTTCTCCTTAAATGATAATGTAGGAGATTCCCCTGTCGTGCCTGCTACCACAATACTGTCTGAGCCTGTTTTTACCAGCAATTCAGCGAGTTCTCCGGCTCTGTCGTAATCGACTTCAAGACCGGGCTTAAAAGGAGTCACCATTGCAGTCATGACTTTGCCGAAATCAACCATGTTAGGATCCCTCCAAATCAGGTGTTATGGTTCAATCAGTCGAGGCGCCTAAGCCGAACGCAGTGTGGAGTCCTCGGGTCGCTTTCAGTATATCATTCTGCATTACAAGACACGATATGCTGGCATGTGAGTCGGATGTTTGAAAGATCTTGACACCTGCATCCTCTAAAGCTTCCACTACTTCAGCC
>DGZL01000016.1 GCA_002398515.1 Firmicutes bacterium UBA4981 | reverse complement strand
TAACCCTGATGAAGCAGCAAGACTCCTTGTAGCCGAGTTTGGCCTTAACGTCTCAACAAAAGGCACAGGTGTCGAAGTTGTTCACCAGACACCTGCCGCCGCGGCTAAGGTCCAAAGAGGCACTACTGTCATCCTTTACTTGGATAAGCCCGAATCCTATAATGTAGAGGGTGAAGTCGTAGTCCCCAATGTCATAGGTAGGACTATGAAAGATGTTGCAGTTATCCTGTCGGATTTAGGCCTTCGTATGGAAGCGGAAGGCACTGGGGTGGCCAAGAGTTCCCAACCACAGCATGGGACGTCTGTTAAGCGCGGTACAGTCGTCCAAGTAAGGTTTGAGCCACTCTCTGTCAATCAGTAGTATAGGCGCATGGGCTGCACTGGAGCATGAAGACAGATAAATTCGCCGGTATTTGTCATACTAGACAATCATAGGCGAAATAATGGTAGTAACTGCATTGTTCAACGGTGACGCAGAGAGACGACAAACAGCATGAGATAGGTGGGGCACGTGAGTGATGAAACTTGACGAACTTATGGCACATTCCGGAGTGAGTTCATATCGCTGTACCGGAAATACGGACGTGGAGATTCAGGGAATCACTTACGATTCCCGCAAGATCCGCCCTGGATATCTGTTTGTATGTATACGCGGTGAGCACCATGACGGCCATGCCTACATTTCTGAAGCAGCTGCGAAAGGTGCGGTAGCTGTTGTCATAGACAAAGAAACGGAAATTCGGGATGCTCTGGGTGTTGTGAAAGTCAGCGATTCCCGAGAGGCTTTAGGTGATATTGCCGGCGCTTTCTACCATAACCCGTCAGCATCCATGTTCTGTACAGGAGTAACAGGTACCAAAGGCAAAACCACTACAACCTATCTGATCAAGAGCGTGCTGGACAAAGCGGGAATGTCCTGTGGAATCATAGGGACTCTCGGCTGCGTTTCACGGAATCTGACGATTCCCGCCAAACACACTACACCTGAGTCCTCAGACATTCAAGAATTCCTTGCGGAAATGCGAGCATCTGGAGAAAAGGCGGTAGTGATGGAGGTTTCATCCCATGCTATTGCTCTTCAAAGAATACGAGGAATCGACTTCGATGTAGGAGTGTTCACTAACATCGGCCATGATCATCTGGATTTTCACGGTTCATTCAGCAACTATCTTGCCGCAAAGGCATCTTTCTTTGAGAACCTTGCAGCTCAGTCCGGTGGCCACAGAAACAGTGTGAAAACCAGAATATCAATCATAAACGCAGACGACCCCAACTCTGACTTCATCCTGTCAAAAACACGTACAGACGTCCTGACTTACGGGATTTCCAACGGTTCGGCACAGATAACCGCCAAGGAGCTCAGCTTGTACGGAAGGGCTACTTCCTTCTTAGCCTGCACGCCGCAGGGTAGTTTTCCCGTATCCCTCCATCTCAAGGGAATCTTCAATGTTTACAATGCCCTTGCAGCGATAGCATGCGGGCTTGCGCGAGGACTTAGTCCTGATACAATAAGCTCGGGCTTTCAATCCCTCAAAGGAGTACCGGGCAGGTTCGAGTCGGTAGATGAAGGCCAACCTTTTGCTGTTGTAGTTGACTACGCTCATACCCCTGACAGCCTGGAAAATATCTTAAGAGAGGCGCGACACTTAGGGCCCGGCAATCTGACTGTTGTGTTTGGTTGCGGAGGAGACCGGGATAGATCCAAAAGGTCGGTGATGGGAAAGATCGCAGCAGCCTTAGCAGATCGCGTGATTATCACTTCAGATAATCCCAGGACGGAAGATGTCTGTGATATCTGCAAAGAAATCGAAGAAGGCATCCTTCATGAAGGACGACCGCGTTTAGGATATGAAATTATCATGGATAGGGCTTGTGCCATAGGAAGAGCAATCTTCTCGGCCGAAGAAGGTGATGTTTTGGTCATCGCAGGCAAAGGACATGAAACATACCAGATATTTCACGACGCCACCATCCATTTTGACGACAGAGAAGTCGCAACGAGCCTGCTGAGGGAGCGTATGCAGAATGCCTGAATTCACACTGGATGAAGTCCTTAGCACAACTTTGGGGCAGACCGAACTCTTGGGAAAACACGAAGCATTCCTGGGAATTGCCACTGATTCACGGAATATCAAAGGCGGAGAGCTGTTCTTCTCCCTGGTGGGCCCGAACTTTGACGGGCATAGCTTTGCGCATGAGGCAGCGGCCAAAGGGGCACGTGGTATAGTAGTGTCCCGCACAATCGAAGCCAGGGATCTTCCTTGCGGAGTATGGGTCATTCAGACAGACGACACCCTTAAGGCCTTACAGAGGCTGGCACATTACAACAGGCGGCGCTTGGGGACTTTTGTTATTGCAGTAACAGGGAGTACAGGTAAGACCTCAACAAAGGACATGATTCACTCCATTTTTTCCCAACGCATGGAGACTACCAAGACTTATCAAAACCTCAACAATGAAATCGGGGTTGCCCTAACCTTGCTTGGGCTTGAGAAACATCACGAAGCATGTGTCGTTGAACTTGCTATGAGAGCCCCGGGCGAAATTCGCGAACTCTCCGAGATTATCCGGCCGGATGTAGGAGTCATTACAAACGTCGGAGAAAGCCACATAGAGCTTCTGGGTTCTCGTGAAAACATCGCAAAAGCCAAATCTGAACTCATTGAGGTCCTGGGAGAAGACGGTGTTGCCGTGCTAAACGGTGATTGTCCCTATACTGCCAAGATGAAAGATATGGTCGAAGGCCGTTCTGTTCTTTTCGGATTCGAAGACTCAAATGAAGTCAGGGGATTTGACCTTCGGAACCTTGGGAAGAACGGGACTCAATTCACCATCGAGTACGGGAGTCGATCTTTTGCAGCGCATGTCCTTGTCCCGGGCACGCACAATGTTCATAACGCTCTGGCAGCAGCAGCTTGTGCCCTTGTGTCAGGCCTTGATACACGTTCTGTTATCGAAGGGCTTGCCAAAGTCGAATTGACTGTCCAGCGCATAGACATTATAGAAGCTGCTTTGGGATTCACTGTGATTGATGACACTTATAACGCAAGCCCTTCATCTATGAATGCAGCCCTAAATGTGCTCAAGGATATAGGAGGCACAGAGGGAAGGACAATCGCCGTCTTAGGAAACATGCTGGAACTCGGCGATATCGCTGATACAGCCCATCAAAACCTAGGCAAACAAGTAATAGAGCGCTCCGTGGATATTCTCATTACCGTAGGTGATTTAGCCGGTCTCGCAGGGCAAGAGGCTATTCGGCTGGGTAAGAGTCAAGATACGGTCTTCATGTTTCGTGAGAAGAGCCGGGCTATTGATATGCTAAGGAAGCTGGTGCGCCCAGGTGATGTGATCCTAGTCAAAGGCTCCAGATCGATGGAGATGGAGGAGATTTCCAAGGCGGTCTTGGGAAGCACTGGAGGCAGACCTTATGTTTCATGAAGCGTCCTCAGCGCTACTTGCTTTCGCAATAGTACTGGCAATCGGCCCTACAGCTATCAGGCTTTTCAAGGCCCTGAAGGTTGGACAGTCCATACGGAAAGACGGCCCTTCCACCCATCTTAGAAAGGCCGGCACGCCCACGATGGGTGGAATCATGATTCTCCTCGGCGTCTCCTTGTCCACGCTCTTACTGGCACCTAGGACTCTCGACGTGGCATGGGCGCTCTTTCTCACTCTGGGATTCGGAGCAATAGGGTTGGCTGACGATTTCATCATAGTTGCGCTTCGGAGACCCCTTGGGTTACGGGCAAGGTATAAGCTTGCCTTCCAGGCCTTGTTGTCAGCGCTCTTAGGATTATATGTAGCTACCTCGCCTGAACTTGGGGCTGTGGTAGCTATTCCCTTTACCTCTTTTCGACCCGATTTAGGAATAGTCGGGTATCCGTTGTTTGCGATTTTTGTAATGATATCCATATCCAATGCAGTAAACCTTACTGACGGCCTGGACGGACTGGCAGCAGGCACATCAGCGCTTGCCTGTGTTACGTACAGCATAATTGCAGCCATATTAGGCAGACACGACCTTGCTGTTTTCGCTTCTGCTCTTGCAGGTGCTTGCATAGGCTTCGCATGGTTTAACTGCCACCCTGCAGAGGTGATAATGGGAGATACCGGTTCGCTGGCTCTTGGAGCAGCCTTGGGCAGCTTAGCGATTCTGACAAAGACAGAATTTCTTCTGGTTGTCGTAGGCGGGGTTTTTGTGCTTGAGGCATTGTCTGTGGTAATCCAGGTTACCTACTTCAAACTCAGCGGTGGCAAGAGGGTTTTTAGAATGAGTCCTATTCACCATCATTTTGAGCTGTCCGGATGGAAAGAGCCCAAAGTAGTGACTCGATTTTGGATCCTCGGAATGGTTTTTTCAGTGCTTGGATTCTTGGCTCTTTTTAGGTCCTAGGGAACCCAATCGCACCTAACAGAGTCAACAATAACAACAGCAGGGCAGAGCCACGAGGGAGGGTAGATGTGATGAACCGTGAGCGAAAATCCCGTGCAAATTGCTCGCCGGACATAGTGATCTTCTTGCTTACCCTTGCCCTATTGAGTATAGGAGTGGTCATGGTCTTCAGTGCCAGCTCCGTAAGCGCACGGGCAACCTACAACGACGTCTATTACTTCCTCAAACGTCAACTGGCATGGGCAGGACTGGGTATTGTGGTAATGATTATCACAATGCAGATTGACTACAATAGCTGGAAGAAACTAGCTTGGCCGGCTTTCATCGTAGCCCTCCTCTTGCTCATTGCTGTCCTGCTTCCCGGGCTTGGCATGGCAATTCGAGGTTCAAGGAGATGGATTGACATAGGTCCTATTCCATTCCAGCCTTCAGAGGTTGCAAAACTTGCAATGGTTCTCTTCATGGCGAGTCTCCTGTCAAACCGCATCGGGAGAATACATAAATTCTCCCAGGGGTTACTGGCGCCCTTGATTATCGTAGGGATAGTGTTCGGCCTGATAGTGCTCGAGCCGGACTTCGGCACTGCCGGCACCATTGTGGTGGTTTCTCTTGTTATGTTATTTACCGCAGGGGCAAGCATCTTTCATCTTGTATCATTGGCTGCGTTGGGACTTCCCGGGCTTTGCGCCATGGCTATTGCAGCCCCTTATCGAGCCAGACGTTTTTTAGCGTTTCTTCACCCGTGGGAAGATCCGTTGGGCTCCGGTTTTCACATTATCCAGTCGCTTCTGGCACTGGGTTCCGGTGGGCTGTTCGGTGTGGGGCTGGGAAGGAGCAGACAAAAATTTCTTTATCTCCCCATGCAACACACAGACTTTATCTTTGCTATTATCGGAGAGGAACTTGGTTTTGTAGGGGCGGCCTCAGTGCTTGTGTTATATTTTCTGTTTGCATGGCGTGGCCTACGTATAGCCATTGCTACGCAAGACGCCTTTGGGAAGCTGCTTGCAGTCGGTATAACTACCATGATAGTATTTCAGGCAATAGTCAATATAGGAGTCGTTTCCGGAGCGCTGCCCATAACAGGTATCACGTTACCCCTTATCAGTTCAGGCGGGTCTTCCCTGGTAACGACACTAGCTGCCATAGGAGTGCTTCTCAATATTTCGAAGCACTCAACTTTGAGGTGAAAACAGTGAAAGTGATAATTGCCGGCGGGGGTACCGGAGGACACATATACCCTGGGATAACGATAGCGAAAACCCTCCTCGGGAGGATACCCGATGCCAAGGTTGTGTTTGTCGGCACAAAAAGAGGACTGGAAGTCGACGTTGTGCCTAAAGAAGGCTTCGAGCTGCTCCTCATAGACGTTGCAGGGTTTCGGCGCAAGGTATCACTGGATACACTCACGACTTTTTATCGTGCCTTCAAAGGCGTCTTTCAGGCCAGGGCGATACTGAAAAGGTTCCAACCTGATGTTGTGGTGGGAACAGGAGGCTATGTCTCAGGCCCGGTTGTGCTCGCAGCATGGCTCCTGGGTATACCTACCCTGATTCATGAACAGAACGCTTTGCCCGGGTACACCACGCGAATTCTCTCGCGTATAGCCAACGTGGTGGCAGTGACATATCCCGAGTCCGCCAGATATTTCCCTAAAAGCACAAAAACACGTCTGACAGGAAACCCGATAAGGCGTTCAATATTGGAGACAAAGAGAAGTGAAGGGTTGGCTGCCCTCCAGCTTGATCCCCGATTGCTCACGGTCTTGATATTCGGTGGCAGTCAGGGAGCGAGAGCCATTAACAAAGTAATGGTTCAGATTCTGCCGGAAATGATGAAATCCAAAGATATTCAGGTGATATATCAAACAGGTAAGCTTGATTACGACCAGGTCATAAGGGAATTGGAGGCCAATTGTGCCCAGGCTTTGGGAACACCGCGTCTTGCAGTAAGGGACTACATTTATCGTATGGATCATGCTATGGCTTGTTCTGACCTTGTAGTGGGCAGGGCAGGCGCCATATCAATCGCAGAAATTACCGGGCGAGGCTTACCGTCAATCCTCATTCCCTTGCCAAGCTCAGCTGAAGGACATCAGGAGAAAAACGCAAAGGCGCTTGAAGCTGCCGGCGCTGCCTTAGTAATTCACGAAAAGGATTTGGGCCCGAAATCTTTACTCCGAGCCATCAACCGAATCGTCGATGATGAGAAACTGCGCGGTGAGATGGCAAGACAATCCCGAAAGCTGGGTCGGCCTGGGGCTGCTGATGACTTAGTGGATATTGTGGTTTCCTTGTCAATGGGACAGGCCTTGAGGCCTGGGTTTTTTCTGTAAGTAGCACAGAAACCTGGAACAGCATAGGATTAATATGCACGGATCTACGCTGCATTGTCTAGGTCCTCGGAAAGTAGGGTGTGGTTTGGGAGAACTTAACTTCACAGAGTCAGAGGGTAGAATACACTTCATAGGCATCGGAGGGCATGGAATGAGTTCCATAGCTAAAGTCCTCCTTGAAATGGGCTACTCCGTAAGTGGAAGCGACATCTCACCTTCTTTGCGGCTTGAATACCTTCACCGTCTCGGAGCCTCCGTTTACGTCGGTCATGACTCGTCACATGTGGCAGGCGCAAGTGTGGCAGTAGTCAGCGCCGCGATCCCTCCGGACAACGTAGAGATTGCGGCAGCTAACCAAAGTGGAATACCCGTGGTAACCCGAGCTGAGATCTTGGGGAAGCTCGTAGGATCCAAGTTTGGAATTGCAGTCACAGGCACTCACGGTAAAACCACTACATCATCGATGATAGGGGTAATGATGATTGAGGCAGGCCTGGATCCCACGATCATCCTAGGGGAAGAAGCGCAACACGTGCCTATGGGCGGTAGATACGGACAGGGTGAAATCATAGTGGTGGAAGCGGACGAAGCCTACGGATCCTTTCTCAAGATCAAGCCCAGGATTGCAGTGGTGACGAATATTGACGATGATCACCTTGACTACTACAAAAATTCGGATTCTATCAACAAGGCATTTGCCACATTTCTCCAGGGTATTGACGACCATGATTTAGCTATCCTGTTTGCTGATGATCCCCGGGTCATGCAGATAGGAAAGGACCTCAGATGCAGAAAGCTTCTGTTTGGGTTTGAAAACGGTGATCTAAAAGCCCATAACCCTGTGGCAAGAAGCGCAGGTTATGAATTTCAAGTAATTTTCAACAAAACTCCTCTGGGAAGTGTGGAACTTGTTGTACCAGGGAGGCATAATATATGCAATGCCTTGGCATCCATTGCGGTCGGGCTTGAACTTGGTATTCCATTCCAAAAAATCAAGGCTAGTCTGGGCAAGTTTCGAGGAGCGAGACGGCGCCTGGAATTCATAGGCGAAGTTCAAAACATCTTGGTGCTGGATGACTATGCTCACCACCCCTTGGAGATTGAGGCAACAATATCAGCTCTTAAGGAAACCCATAACAGGCGGCTTGTGGTAGTGTTTCAACCTCAACGGTTCACCAGAACCCAGTTGCTTTTTGACAGATTCGTAAAGGCATTTTCCGGCGCTGATATTGTGGTAATCACTGACATTTATCACCGAGGTACAGGTGAACAGCCCTTACCGGGCGTAACCGGTGAAGGACTTGCCGAAGAAATCAAGAAGAATAGCAACCCTAAGACAATCTTCATCAAGAATATCAATGAAATTGCGCGAAAGTTGACCGATCTTGTGAAATCCGATGACATAGTCGTAACGATGGGCGCAGGCAACATAGACTCTGTGGCCAGAGAATTTGTACAAAGGATGAGAGATGAGTGGAAGGAATAACCCTGGCATTACAGCTAAAAGACAAGGTGCGCGGACAAGTATACGCTAATGAACCTATGTCCCGCCATACCTCCTTTCGCATTGGAGGCCCTGCTGATGTTTTGGTTGTACCTCGGGACATCCCGGACCTTTTGGCGCTCATCGGAATCCTATCTGACATGCAAGTTCCTTTCCATATTATAGGAGCAGGCACTAATCTTCTGGTAGAAGATGAAGGAATACGGGGAGTCGTAATAAAAATTGCAAATACCCTTTCACATGTCAATCGTCTAGGGAACGGCATATTACGATGCGGAGCAGGCGCCCTCTTGCCGTCGGTATGTAGAGATGCTGCACTTAAAGGACTCTCCGGCCTGGAATTTGCCAGTGGGATACCAGGGACAGTAGGCGGGGCGGTAACAATGAACGCAGCTGCTTTCGGTGGATTCGTGGCTGAGCTTGTTGATACAGCGGAAGTGATTACCTACGACGGACACCAGATAAGACTGGATCGAGAAAACCTTGAACCAGGAGCAAAAACTACCCGCGTCCTTGCGGAGCCCTTAATCCTTGTTGAGGTGGATTTTGCCTTGAAACAAGATCTCCCTGAGCGAGTTCAAAAACGCATGCAGGAATACCTCCGGGAACGCGCATGTCGTCAACCTTTGAGTCTACCCAGCGCCGGGTGCGCGTTCAAGAACCCCACAGGTGAAGGAGCAGGTAGGTTCATAGATGCAGCCGGACTCAAAGGAGTCAGTGTAGGCGGCGCCGAAGTCTCTCGCGTTCATGCGAATTTTATCGTGAATAATGGAGGCGCCACTGCGGAGGATGTGATTTCTCTTATGAAACACGTGCAAGAAGTGGTCTATTCCAAGTTCCAAGTGATGCTAGAACCCGAGGTAAGAATCCTTGGGGGGTAAATATGTGGGGGTGACTCCGCTGTGAAACTGAAGATTACCGGCCCAAGGCCTCTCAGCGGATTGGTCACGGTAGGCGGCGCAAAGAACGCGTCCTTGAAAATAATGGCTGCGTCACTATTGGCCGGAGGACCGTGCAAACTCATGGGTATTCCACAGATTGCGGATGTGAATACCATGGCAGGCGTTTTGAGAGGACTGGGAGCAACAGTCGATTTTCACCAAGATGGCAGTATTGTCATTGATCCGTCAGGCGTAAACAAGCTGGAACCCTCTGAGGAACTGGTAATAAGAATGCGTGCATCAATTCAGGTTATGGGACCCCTTCTGGCGCGGTTCGGATATGTGAAGACAAGACAACCCGGGGGATGCAATATCGGACCTCGTCCAATCGACCTGCATCTAAAGGGGTTTTCAGCCCTGGGCGCCGAGATTAGGGAAGAATACGGCTATGTGTCAGCCAGGGCGTCCAAATTGAGAGGCGCGGAAATTCTGCTGGACATACCCAGCGTAGGCGCAACTGAAAACATAATGACTGCAGCCTGTCTTGCTGAGGGAACAACTATCCTTCGGAACGCAGCGCGAGAGCCTGAAATAGTCGATGAACAAAATTTCCTCAATCGTTTAGGCGCAAATATAAGGGGAGCAGGCACTGATACGATTAAGATTGAAGGCGTGAAAGGACTTCGCGCAACTGACTATACAGTAATTCCTGACCGCGTAGAAGCAGCGACATTCATGACTGCAATAGCGGTAGCAGGAGGCGAAGCCCGCATTGAAAACACCATCCCCGAGCACCAACAAGCTCTCATTGCCAAGCTTCGGGAAACAGGGGTAGAAATCATGGAAGGAGATAATCATGTGATTGCCAAGAAACCTTGGCAAAAACGGTTGCGTGCAGCCAATATTCGAACCTTGCCTTATCCGGGGTTTCCCACAGATGTGCAGCCTCAGTTTGTTGCTGCGATGAGCTTAGCGGAAGGCACATCCGAAATCATTGAAGGCGTTTTCCCATTGAGATTCAAGTATACTGAAGAACTGACAAAAATGGGCGCCAAAGTGACAGTTGATGGGAAACAGGCTGTAATAACCGGGGTGCCCGCTTTGCACGGCACTACATTGGAAGCGCCGGATCTTCGAGGAGGAGCTGCACTAATCCTTGCAGCTCTGGCTGCTGAAGGCGTTACCGAGCTCAGTGGAATTGAACACATTGATCGGGGATACGAGGATCTCCCGGGAAAACTAAGCCTACTGGGTGCTTCAATTGAAAGGATAGACATGACGACGAAGCGCCAGGCAGGATAATAGGAGTTGAGCTGTGGACGAACTTGATCTTTCCGGAGAAGAGAAAAGAGCGCCGTCGAGACTGATACCTTTTGCCCTGATTCTGTTGTTTTTGGCAGGTACAAGTTTCGGATTTCTCAAATCCTCATTCTTTCTCGTAGAGCATATAGACGTCTCGGGACTCACAACCATTTCATGTGATGAGATTACTGTTCTTGCCGATTACGTCAAGGACACAAACATCTTTGATGTGGACTTGATTATGTTGGCCGAGAGGATTGAGACCCACGCAAGAGTGGACAAAGTTCTGGTAGAACGCAAGCTTCCTTCTACGCTGGTACTAAACGTGACAGAGCGAGCTCCGGTTGCAGTCATGCCCTATTCCGGATACTACGTCCTTGTGGACGCAGCCGGCTTTGCTATTGCAATTGCCGAGTCCTATGGCGCAAAAGACCCTCCGCTGATTACCGGTATCAGGCCGCAACAAGTATTGGTCGGAAAACGAATCCAGCTTCAAGAACTTGATTCAATGCTCCTCGTTGCAACCACCCTCCCTCCGCATCTTATAAAAGAAGTCTCAGAGATCAACTATGCAGATGCCACCGGTATCTCGATTTACCTGCAATCCGGCACCTGGGTGACGCTGGGGTTAGGAACTCAAAAGGAGTATCTTGCACGCCTCGATGTCTTGGATTCCCTCTTGCTTAGGTTGGATGAAGAGAACCGTCATGCCTCCTACATTGACGTACGGTTTCCCAAGAGGCCTGTGATAAAACATAGTAACTAGTGACAAATGCCCAAGCTATAGTATAATCTACAGGGGAGATTAGGTTATTGCTGGGGGGTAAGAGGTGAAAAAAGCTCGGGCGTTTGAGTTATATGTCGCCGGAGTGTGCGTTATCCTTGGCATATTGCTGGTAGGACAGGTCAGAACACAGGAATACATAGGGAAAAGTCAGATACCGTCAAGACGACTGGAAGACCTAAGCGATATGCTACGAAAATCTGACGCAGAAAGAATGATCCTGGAAAAGGAAGTCGAAGTCCTTAGAGAGCAAGTGTCCAAAGTTGCAGAAGGAGAGAAAACCGCTGAAACCATTCGAGCTGAACTTGCAAAGGCAAGGATGGCTGCGGGATTGACAGCTGTTGAAGGCTCCGGTGTAATTGTCACACTGAATGACAGTAAGCGCCAAGCCGGGCCGGGAGAAAGCCCTGAGCTTTTCCTTGTCCATGATAACGATATCCTTCAAGTAGTCAATGAACTGTTTGCTGCAGGGGCTGAAGCCGTATCTGTAAACAGCCAAAGGATGATCGCCACTTCTGAAGTCAGATGTTCCGGCCCTGTAATCTCCGTCAACAACGTCCGGATTGGGCCACCCTATGAGATACACGCAATTGGTGACCCTGACGCGCTGGACAGCGCGTTGCACATGAGAGATGGAATACTGGATACTCTTAGAGCATGGGGCATCGAGGCGAAAGTTCAAAAATCGGCTACCGTTCAAGTTTCAGGTTATAAAGGCGGTTTATATTTTCAATATGCTAAGCCGGTATTGGAGGGAGCACAGAAATGATGCTGCCTGTTATCGGGCTCATTGTAGGTATAATAATTGCCTTACTTACACCTTTACGCTTTCCAATAAAATACTCACAGTATATTGCTATCGGTATTCTCGCTGCGCTGGACTGCGTATTCGGCGGAATTCGCGCAGGATTGCAAGGGACATTTGACAGGACTGTCTTCATATCCGGATTCCTGGTAAACACAGCGCTGGCCACAGCCCTAACTATGGTAGGAGATAAACTCGGCGTTGACCTCGTTTTGGGCGCAACTGTAGCCTTCAGCATTAGAATTTTTACTAATGTAGGCATTATACGAAGATATATTCTTGATAAGTGGTTTAAGAGAAGACTCCTGAGAGAAGAGGAGTCATATGAAAGACGTTGAATTCTTTGTGTAGTAGATGCAGGAGGTAGTCTATGTCTCATAACAGTATTATTGCCGGTTTAGATATCGGTACTACACGAATATCTCAAGTCATAGCTCGAGTAAACGACGAGGGCGAAATTGATATCATAGGCGTCGGCGAAGAGCCTTGCCAGGGTCTTCGCCGCGGAGTGATTGTTGATATTGATGAAGTCGCATCTGCGATAGCGACTGCAAATAAACGCGCAACACGCATGGCAGGCGTTAACACACGCAGTGTGTTTGTGGGAGTCCCTGTAATTCGTGTATCATGCGCTGCCAGTCACGGTATGACGGCGACTTCAGGAGATGATTGGCGAATAACTGCCCTCGACGTGAAGCAGGCCCTTGATGCGGCAAGTGTTCTTGCCGTCCCGCCTGACCGGGAGATCATATCAGTCTTGCCTCAAGAATACATCGTAGACGGACTGGGTGGTATCCAAGACCCTGAAGGGATGACCGGTATCAGACTGGAGGTCAATGCCAGGGTTATTACGGGTCAAGTGACAATCCTGGAAAACATGGCGGAAAGCGTGGAGCGAGCAGGCTTATCTATTGAGGGACGAATCTTAGAGCCGGTAGCTGTTGCACAGGCAATTCTCACAGATGAGCAGACTCACAGGGGTGCAATGCTGGTTGATATCGGCGGCCAGATAACCCAGGTAGTAGCATTCTATGAAGGAACACCAATCCAATTCCTATGTGTACCTGTAGGCGGCGTACACATCACGAATGATATAGCTATAGGCATGAAGATTCCGTTTGAGGAAGCTGAAAGAATAAAGCAGAGAAGCGCTTCCGGCGGAGAAAATGATAAGGATAAAGATGAATTCATCCAAGACATAATAGACGCGAGATTGCGAGAAATCATTGAGCTTATCGAATCAGAGACCCGTGAAGTCCGGAATACCGGGCTTGTGCCGTGTGGCGTGTTCTTTGCGGGCGCAGGCTCATTTGCCCCCGGCACCTTGGAGCTGGCTTCTGAGATCCTTGATTTGCCGGCGCAAATCGGCAAGTCTCATCCGATTAGTGTGCCAAAAGGAATTGAGCCTCGTAGCCTGTCGCAAGTGGCTTTGGGAATTACACGACATGTAGCAGGGGATTCCCGATTCTTGCTTGCCAGGGAATCACAGCCCTCTGCGTTTAAGAGGGCGCTGTTTAATCTCAGAGGATGGTTCGATGAGTTCTTAAAGGATTTCTTCTGATTTGAATTTGGCGATGACGCAGGAGGGATAATACGTGTTCAACCTGGAACTTGAAATGGAGCAGTTCACAAACATTAAGGTGATAGGAGTCGGAGGAGGAGGTTCCAACGCGATAAACCGGATGATAACGGCAGGATTATCAGGTGTGGAGTTTGTGGCAGTTAATACTGACGCACAGGCACTCGCCATATCTGACGCCAGTATAAAAATCCAGGTTGGAGAAAAGCTCACAAAGGGCCTTGGCGCAGGTTCAAACCCTGAAATTGGAGAGCAGGCAGCGCAAGAAAGCTATGACGTGATTCGGCGCGCCTTAGAAGGAGCTGACATGGTATTTATCACCGCAGGCATGGGCGGTGGAACAGGTACGGGCGGTGCCCCTATCGTAGCCTCCATTGCAAAAGAACTGGGCTCTCTTACCGTAGGTGTGGTGACGAAGCCTTTTACCTTTGAAGGTAAGAAGCGCATGGCTCAAGCAGTGGTAGGGGTCGATAACTTGAAAAGCAAGGTAGACGCCCTTATTGTGATACCCAATGATAGGCTCCTCCAGGTCAGCGAGCCCGCCACCTCGATTCTTGATGCCTTCCAACTGGCAGATGATGTGCTGCGCCACGGAGTACAAGGCATTTCAGACCTGATTACCGTGCCCGGCCTGATAAACGTCGATTTTGCAGACGTAAGAACCATCATGTGTAACGCAGGTTCAGCTCTAATGGGTATAGGGACAGCTTCAGGTGAAGGCCGTGCCGAGAAGGCTGCGAAAGCTGCCATAGAAAGCCCTCTCCTTGAAACAACCATTGACGGTGCCAAAGGCGTGCTCATGAACATAACGGGAAGCAGCAGTTTAGGTCTCTTTGAAGTAAATGAAGCTGCTGAACTTGTTGCAAAAGCCGCTGACAGTGACGCTAATATCATATTCGGCGCAATGATTGACGAAAACCTTACGGATGAAATCAAGATCACCGTTATTGCCACAGGTTTTGAATCCAAGGTCAGAGAAAGAGTTGGGCTGGAAGCTGTGGAAATCAGCGATTTCGCAGGCAGTGAAGACCTGGACATACCGGCCTTCCTTAGAAGAGGACGAGGCCAAAAACGTTAACTTGCATTATGTCGCCGTCATTTTGTCCTCAATTCTGACATAATTCTAAGTACGAAGATTGTATACTTAATAAGGAGATGAAACCGTATTGTAGGATAGGTAATCACACATCTTGTACCAAGTATCCGATATCTATGATAGGCAGCGTTCGGGGGTGAATCTCATGCCTCACAAAACTGTCATGAGTGCCGCTGTAATGACTTTTGCCATGCATTGGCTCACCCTGTGGGCAACCGGAGAGGTTCTCGGCTGTAGAATAAGACATGCGAAGATACTTGTAGCATCAATCACAGCCGGACTCATAGACGCAGTCATCATAGTCTCACTGCACTTTGGGTATCTTCCTGCATATGCTGCAGTCCCCCTGGCAATGCTTTCGATATTCCCTGCAGTCAGAATGTCCTTCGGGCCTTTACCCTTATCCAAGTTTGCCATTGTCTCCTGCCATGTGCTAGGGATTAGTGCCTTGGCATTCGGAGGCGCTTCAGCTACAGCTTACCTCACAGGACGCCGGCTCATACCCACGCTTTTGGGCCTCTTAGGAACTATCGTGGCAACTACAGAAATCGGATGGGGCTACGTCCGCCGCAGATTCCGAGAATGGTTCCTATATGTGCCAATAGAAATCCATTTTGGTGATATTCAATTCCAAGTGAACGCTTTGATTGATACAGGCAACAGACTCAAAGATCCCCTTACAGGCTCCCCTGTGATTCTTCTGGAATATAATGCAGCCGCGAAGTTTCTCCCGGAAGAAGTCAGACGAGCGTTCATGGCGTTCGATGCAGGAGATCTAGGGCTTATCTCTGAGCTCTTGGCGAATTCAGCGTGGCTTGCCAGGTTTCGGGTAATCCCTTTTGCGTCCATAGGCGAAGGGAAAGGCCTCCTCCCGGGGTTTAGAGCTGATGAAATCCTCATATCAGACGGAACTCGAGACTTCCGAGCAAAGAATGTAGTCATCGGAATACACGTAAGCAAGTTCTCCAGAGGAGGCGCGTTTTCTGCGCTCCTCCATCCCGACATTTTGGCGGAGGCTTCTTGAGCAGAAGTACGCGTTGTAGTCTACTAATATTGCCTAGGAGGAGACTAGGATGAAAATGGGTCTCCCGTTCATAAATCGACTCCTCTACCTAAGGCTGAAGAGCGTGCTATGGGCGATCAAGTACGGCCTCATCCGTAGCCGCCCGATTCTCTATGTAGGGAATGGGGGAGAGGTATTGCCCCCACCCCTTTCAACGAGTGAGGAAAGCGAGCTCTTAACACGCCTGGAAATGGGAGATACACAGGTAAAAGGCGAGTTGATCGAAAGGAATCTAAGGCTCGTAGTGTATATAGCAAGGAAATTTGAGAATACCGGAATAGGTGTGGAAGACCTGATATCCATTGGCACGATTGGCCTAATTAAGGCTGTCAACACGTTCGATCCGTCCAAGAAAATAAAGCTGGCCACATATGCGTCCCGGTGCATTGAAAATGAAATCCTTATGTATCTTCGCAGAAGCAACAAAGTCAGATCTGAAGTGTCTTTCGATGAACCCCTCAATGTAGATTGGGACGGCAATGAACTCCTCCTATCTGACGTCATGGGAACTGACAGTGATATTGTATACAGATGCATAGAGGAACAAGTAGACAAGTCATTACTGGATGACGCTATGCAAAGGCTGTCCACGAGAGAAAAGAGAATAGTAGAGCTCCGATTCGGACTTGGTGACGGAAGAGAGAAAACACAAAAAGAGGTTGCAGATTTACTGGGCATATCTCAATCTTATATATCCAGGCTGGAAAAGCGAATTATAAGAAAACTTAGGCGCGAAATCAGAAAAGTGGAGTAGACTATAGCAACTTGAGAGAGGGGGGACCTAAGTTGAATACATATAACCTCATGAAAAAGTATGTAGCTTCACAAGCCATAGACTATGCTCTGTCTCTTCTGGCCAAAGATCCTCAGCGAAACTTGGTAACCTTAACCAGGATTCTGGAGTTGTTTGCAGGCGGGCCCAACGAGAAGCAGCAAATTCAGATGGCAAGAAAGGCATTTGAAGACCCAAATCATATCTGGACTAAACTGGC
>DGZL01000046.1 GCA_002398515.1 Firmicutes bacterium UBA4981 | reverse complement strand
GCTGTCAGTGTCATGCTCTTCTTTGCTGTCGGCGAATACCTTCAGGACCTTGCACTCGACAAATCCAGGAAGGCTATTGCAAGCCTTGTAGGGATTCGCCCGGACACCGCCAATCTGAAGGTACGCAATGATGACGAAGGCTATGATATCCAAGTTGTTCACCCTGACAGTGTTGATATCGGGGACATAATCATCGTGAAGCCCGGAGAGAGGATCCCCTTAGACGGAGAAGTCATAGAAGGCACGTCTTTCCTGGACACATCTGCACTGACAGGGGAATCCGTGCCTCAAAGAATATCCCCGGGCGGTACAGCCCTTGCAGGAATGGTTAACCAACAAGGAATCATTGTAATACGCGTCGAAAAAAGATCCGGTGAGTCCTCTATAGCCAGAATCATGCGTCTCGTAGAGGACGCATCAACCCGCAAAGCCCCCACTGAGCGGTTTATCACGACGTTTTCCCGGTATTATACTCCGCTTATTACGTTCGCAGCTGTCGGTGTAGCTATTGTGCCTCCCTTGATGATTCCCGGCGCCACATTTTCTGAGTGGATATACCGCGCTTTGGTGCTGCTTGTAATATCATGTCCGTGCGCGCTGGTGATATCTATACCTCTGGGATATTTTGGAGGCATCGGTTCTGCGTCCCGCCACGGCATTCTCGTAAAAGGCGCCAATTTCCTTGATGCGTTAACCTCTCTCCATACAGTAGTAATGGACAAAACCGGGACGCTGACAAAAGGCGAGTTCAAAGTTTCTGAAATCGAGACGCGTAACGGGTTTACTAAAGATGAGGTGCTCCGCCTTTCAGCATTGGCTGAACACAACTCAAATCACCCGATTGCAAAATCGATTCTCGACGCATACGGGGAAACCCCTTCTCCTAAAGGCATTCAAAGTTACAGTGAAATTCCGGGGCATGGCGTCAAAGCTGTGATTGATGGGAAGGAAATCATCGTTGGCAACGACGGGATGATGCATCTGGAGAATATCCCTCACGATTCCTGCAATCTCGAAGGCACCGTGGTATATGTCGCAGTGGATAGGACCTTTGCAGGGTACATCATTATTTCAGATGAGATGAAACCGGATGCGAAAAAAGCGGTAGAAGATCTCAAAACCCTGGGTGTTGAGACTACAGTTATGCTCACAGGGGATGATCGGTCAGTAGCAGTTGATGTTGCAAATCATGCAGGGATCCACGTCGTCTTTGCAAACCTGTTGCCTGAGGATAAAGTAGCCAAAGTGGAAGAGCTCGCTGCCGGGCTTCCGAAACGAGGCAGAAACCGGCTCGCCTTCGTGGGAGATGGGATCAACGACGCGCCTGTAATCATCAGGGCTGACGTGGGAGTCGCCATGGGCGCATTGGGAAGCGATGCAGCAGTGGAAGCGGCTGATGTGGTAATAATGGACGACAAGCCGTCTAAGCTCGGAACCGCAGTCCGCATAGCACTCCATACCAGAAGGATTGTCCTGGAGAATATCGCCCTTGCCCTGACAGTGAAAGGCGCTTTCATAATCACCGGAATACTCGGCATGGCGACTATGTGGGAAGCTGTATTCGCCGATGTCGGCGTCGCATTACTTGCTATCTTGAACTCTACACGGGTCCTACGCAAACGCTATGATACTGTAGAGGTATACCCTCACAGGGCAGGAAGTGTTAACGCGCCGGCTCCCAGGTAAATTATGCGCACGCATCTTCGAAGCTCGGATCCTTCAGATAGCCCCGCTTGATAAGAATTAGTCCTGCTTGATAAGAATACTTGGCTCCAAGCCGGAGAGAATGGCTTCTGAAAAACTGGAGCAAGCTAAGGATCAGCAGACGATGCAGAGGTTTTGGAGGGGCTGTCTTGAGAAACAAAGCGTTGCTTTATGTTACCATAGGGATTCTGATTTCACTTATGGTAGTGATCGTAAGGCCTCAGGCAGTAGACAGCCTGTTACAGTCAAAATGGTTGGGCGAAGTTGCCTTACCCCGATACACAGACGGCTCTGAAAGACAGAGCAGGACTCCCGAGGCCATAGACTTAGTAAGTCTCTTTCCGGATATTGTTGTAAGGCAGTGGCGTCCGGAGACGAAGAAAATCGCTTTGACCTTCGATGACGGTCCTGACGATGTTTACACTCCGAGAATCCTTGATGTCCTGTCCAAGTACAACGTACGCGCTACCTTCTTCTTGATAGGAAACGCGGCAGAAAAGCACCGGGAAATCGTACGGAGGATTCAGAGAGAAGGACACGAAATCGGTAACCATACCTATTTTCACTCGAACCTCTCCCGAATGGCGCCTTGGCAAATCCTTCTTGACTTAGGGAAAGCCAGGAGAGTCTTCTCAGACATCACGGGGGAAGATGTCTTAGTGGTACGCCCGCCATATGGGGCCTTGGACCCGCCTGCGGTCAAGGCTATCGGTGATGAAGGTTACAATATCCTCCTCTGGACAGTGGACTCCTTGGACTGGTGGGGTCTTTCTAAGGAAGAAGTCGTGCAAAACGTCGTCCCAAGAGTGGAGAGCGGTGTTATTATCCTTCACCATTCCTCAGGCGGACCCGATGAGGATCTCACCGGCTCAGTGGACGCTCTCCCGGAGATAATTGAAACCCTACAATCTGAAGGCTACTCCTTTCACACGGCAAGTGAAATCCTAGAAGAAATCAGGATTCAAAATGAGATGAAGAAAAAGGCGAAGGAAGCCGCAAAAGAGAGGGCCCGCGGATCTTGACGGGCCCTTGGATTACAGGCGTCAGGGGTGTTATGGTCTCAAGCACACTGTCTTAATGAGCATTCTAACAGGTCAAATTCCGCCGAATAGACACATGCAAAGAATGCATACTATGGCGATGATTATTATGATCCACCACCATGAGCAACCGAACCAATCAGATTTTGGCTTGCTGATATCCGTCATATGACTAGCCTCCTTTAAGTAGCCTGCTTGAGAAAGGACGTCGTCTCGACCTTTCTGCAATCAGAATATCATATGTCAAGCGGTAGACTGCTGACACTGTACCTACTTCATGACGCATCTGTCGCGTACGGTGAAGAGATATGCTTCGGAAGGAACCAGTATAATAATGGAGAATAGGATCATATCTGAGCGCCGAACCGGACTCTCATGCCGGTCATGTTTTCTCCGGGGCGCCCAGGCAAGAAAACCGTGTTCATGGAATGTCGGTAGAAAACAACCGGTTCTATGCACAAATGAGGTGACCATATTGAAGAAGCTCTACCGAAGTCGAACCAGCTCCATGATAGGTGGGGTATGTGGAGGCCTTGCAGAATACCTTGAAGTGGATCCGACCATCGTGCGCCTTGGCTTCGTGCTGCTAGGCTTGTATTCGGGCATAGGCATAGCTGCCTACCTAATCCTTTGGATAATCGTCCCGTATCCGGACACGGGTGAAACCTCGACTTCTGAAATCATCCGCGAAGGCGCAGAGGAAATACGGGATAGAGCCCAAGAAGTCGCAGAATCCATCAGCCCTGCAGTCCGGCAATCTCAAGGGCCTGCCGCTAACGTAGTCATCGGAATCCTCCTAGTCGGATTAGGGGTGGTCTTTCTCGCACGTACCCTCAACATTTCTTGGCTTCGCTGGCTGAATGCAGGCACGTTGATGCCGATAATTCTTATCATCGTCGGTGTCCTCCTACTCAGAGGACAGAATATCGATAGGAGAGGAGAATGAGCCATGGCTGATCTTGGTGATAACGGACAGAAGAGAAGGCGGAAAAGTAGCATAGTACTCCCGTCAGTCCTAATACTCCTTGGCATTTTGCTTCTCCTTTACAATCTCGGCTTGGTGGACTGGAATGTTTGGGTAGCAATTGCGCGATTTTGGCCAATCATTCTTATCGCGCTGGGGCTTGAACTGATACTGGGAAGAGGATCAATATCGAGATCTGTCCTCATCATCATTATACTGGTAATTATCTCCGGATTAGCCCTGCGTCATCCGGGGGCAAGAGGAGCTATTACCCGTACGAGAGTAGAGAAGCCTCTCTCCGGGGCAACAAGCGCAGAGATAGAGATCAACATGGGTGTCGGCGCCCTATACCTAAGCTCGCTTCCGGATTCATCAGATCTTATCAGCGGAACAGTGGACACGGCAGTAGGAGAATGGCTGACACAGAATTTCAACATCACTGCGAACAACGCACGCCTTGTGCTCAGCACTGAAAACAAAGACTTCTTTGCTAATTTCAATTTCTTTGGTTTAGGTGCACAGCCTGCAAGAAAATGGGATCTTTCACTTAATGAAAGCATACCGATAAGCCTGGACATACGCACCGGGGTCGGGGAAGCCCGCATCGACCTCGAGCGTGTTCTGGCAACCGACGTTGAAGTGCGGACCGGTGTAGGAAAAACGGATCTGACTTTGCCTGCAACAGGACATTCGAAGGTTACTCTTTCAGGAGGTATCGGTGAAACTATCATTCATATTCCGAGGGGTGTCGCAGCCCGAATCCACACAAAGACCGGAATAGGGTCAGTTCAGATATACGGCAACTATACCCGTATCAATAATGAATACGTCTCCCCTGACTTCAATACAGCTGAAAACCGGGTTGACCTTGAGGTAAAAGGAGGAATCGGGAGTATACGGATCCAAGGATAGTCAGGATTCTCGCCCCAACTGTAACAGCCTCAACCCAGTCAATTTGAAGCAGACTCTCCACAAAAAGCAGCGCCATTGCGGGTCCCACACGGGGACGACCGTGGATGGCGCTGAAAGGTGCGAGACTCTGCCTGATGAGAGGCTAAAGAGCGGATGCTAATCTGTAAACGCGTTCATCACCCGTTCACTCCTAAGGAGATTGTCAATGATGAAACCATAGACTAA
>DGZL01000096.1:3950-8101 GCA_002398515.1 Firmicutes bacterium UBA4981 | reverse complement strand
TGGAAGTCCGGGAAGGAGAGATCCACGGACTCTGTGGAGAGAATGGGGCGGGCAAATCCACCCTCATGAAAATACTTAGTGGTACTCACCCATATGGAACCTACGAAGGCCAAATATTCTTCGGCGGTGAACCGGTAAGATTCTCGGGCATACGAGATTCAGAAGCAAAAGGCATCCGTATTATCCACCAAGAACTCGCGCTGGTCAAACAAATGACTGTGGCTGAAAATGTCTTCCTGGGTGCCGAAACGACCAGATACGGGATTATTGATCAGATGAGATTATATGGCGACACTCGAGAGTTGCTTAGTCGATCGGGGCTCAATGTCCCAGGAACTGCTCTGGTCGGGACTCTCGGCGTAGGTCAACAGCAGATGGTCGAGATTGCTAAAGCCTTGCGAGGACACGTAAGGCTCTTGATCCTTGATGAGCCCACCTCCGCCCTGAATGATGCAGAGGTTGAGAATCTCATGCAGACTCTTCGCGAGTTGAGGCATAGTGGCGTAACCTGCATCTACATATCCCACAAACTCAGGGAGCTTTTTGACATTGCCGATCGTATCACAGTTCTTAGGGACGGCAAGTGCATCGGGACCAAAGCAACTGCCGATATTACCGAGGACGAAGTCATAGCTATGATGGTGGGACGTGCTCCCACCGGCCGATTCCCTCCCAAAACGAGGAGGACCGGCAACGTGATGTTTGCTGTTAGGAACTGGACAGTCAGGAATCCCGAGAATAAGGACATCTATGCAGTGCGCGACATATCTTTTGACGTCAGAAGCGGCGAAATCCTGGGTATATCAGGTCTCATGGGCTCGGGTAGAACGGAACTCCTGCAAAGCTTGTTTGGCGAATACGGGTTTCAGCCATCGGGCGAGATCATGATTGATGGAAAAAAGTGCAGGATAAACTCTTCCCGTGATGCCATTGCTCTGGGGATGGGTCTGGTTACCGAAGATAGAAAGAACACAGGCCTTATCCTTATGCACTCGGTTACCCACAACATGACGCTACCTTCATTACCAAATCTCAGCAATGGCCCTGTGATTGACACGAGTTCGGAACTGGCTTCTGCGTCAAAGCTTGTGAACGAGTTGAACATAAGGGCATCATCGATTGAATCCAAAGTGGAAACACTCAGCGGCGGTAACCAGCAGAAAGTGTCTATCGCCAAGTGGCTCATGACTAATCCCCGGATATTGATGCTGGATGAGCCTACCAGAGGGATCGACGTAGGAACGAAATATCAGATCTATGAGCTTATGGACGGGTTAGCCGCTAACGGGATAGCTATCATTATGGTTTCATCCGACCTGCCGGAGATTCTGGGAATGAGTGACAGAATCCTGGTAATGCATGAAGGCACCATGGCCGGGATAATCAAGTCTGAAGAAGCCAGTCCCGAGAGGGTAATGTCCTTGGCTGCGGTGGGCACCGGAGAAAGCTGAAGGAGCAATTTGCAAGAAGGGAGCTGCGGCACAGTGGGAAGGACACAGCTGGATGGGAGTCAGTCCACTGTAGTAGATAGGTCGCTCATAGAGCAGGTTCGCGGAGGAAAAGTCAAAGAGAATTTACGAGCATATACAATGGTCTTCGCACTACTGGCTATCTGGCTGGTTTTGGCTGTAGCCACACAGGGCACATTTTTGGAGCCCCGCAACTTATCGAATCTTTTCCGCCAGACAGCCATTAACGGTTACCTTGCCATCGGGATGGTCTTTGTCATCACCGCAGGACACATAGACCTATCAGTAGGAGCAGTGGCAGGACTGACCGGTGCTATCGCTGCGATGCTACAAGTGCAGTGGCTGCCGGCATTAGGCGCCAAAATAGGAATTGCTTGGCTGCAACCCGGCTGGCCTTCTACTATTATCAGCATTGTTGCCGCTCTGATAGTAGGCACGATTATCGGTATATGGCAGGGGGTATGGGTGGCCTATGGGCAGGTTCCGGCCTTCATTGTGACTTTGGGAGGGCTGCTGATCTTCCGAGGGTCAATTCTGGGCATCACAAAAGGAATAAACATCGGGCCCATGAACCCGACATTTCAAGGCTTCGGCCAGGCATATCTCTCGAGTACTGCCGGTGTCGCGCTGGCCCTAGTCGCTGTTGTCTTGATTGTTTCTTTCACCGTCGTGTCCAGGAGAAACAAGCGAAAATATGACTTCGATGTGAGGCCATTATGGACAGAAGTCACCTTGACTGCTCTTTACTCAGGACTCGTGATAGGTTTTGTCATTATCATGCACCGGTATCGGGGTGTGCCGGTTCCGGTGGTACTCTTGATTATTATCGCAGCCTTTTGCGCCTTTATCTTCAATAGAACCCAATTGGGTCGCTATACATGTGCGATCGGAGGCAACCTGGAAGCCGCGCGCCTGTCCGGCCTGAATGTGCGGCGAGTGGTGGTGCGGATCTTCGCCGTTATGGGGATTTTAGGTGCTATAGCGGGGATAGTTTTGACCGCCAGGCTCAATGCAGCCACTGCCAATGCGGGCAATCAGTTTGAGCTAAACGCTATAGCGTCTTGTGTCATCGGAGGCACAAGCCTTCAGGGAGGCTCGGGCAGCATTCCAGGTGCTCTGCTGGGAGCTCTGGTGATGGCCAGCATAGATAATGGGTTGAGCATGCTCAACGTCCAAGCCTTTTGGCAGCAGATCATCAAGGGTCTCATCTTGATGGTCGCGGTACTCATGGATGTCAAGTCCAGATAAGCGTCTCCGTCTGAGTGACGGTGAGGCGCCTAAGCGGGCTTCTACGCGAGATTAATCAAGGATGTGATATGAGATGATAAGCAGAGTCAAGCTGCTCAACATACCTCCTCCTCACAGTGAGATTCCCTCCCGATGCCCTGAGTTGCCTGGAGAAGTCTATCAAGCGAGACTGCAGCGATTGCGGGGGAGAATGAAGCAGGCCGACCTCGATCAGGTCATTGTATATGCTGACCGAGAGCATGCAGCCAACTTCGCTTACTTTACGGGATTCGGCCCCCGGTTCGAGGAGGCGCTGCTGATAGTTGGTCTCACCGGGACTCCTCGAGCCGTACTGGGGACAGAAAATATCGATATGGTGAGATATACTGTCGCAGAACTGGAAGGCATCCACTACCCTACTTTCAGTTTGTTGGGACAACCACGGGAAGATGTTAAGTCTCTCAAAGAAATCTTGCACGATGCCGGACTGGAGCAAGGCATGACAGTGGGGACCGTCGGTTGGAAGTATTACGATGCGAGGGACGGATGTCCGGCGGGGTCGTTTGACATACCTCACTATATAGTCGAGGCGATTCTTGAGGTGGTGGGGGAGACTTCGTTCGGTGTCTCCGGGATAGATCAAAGCAGTAGAGTCAGAAATGTTACCGAAATACTCATGTCCCCATATGATGGATTGCGTGTTGTATTGGAGCCGGAGCAAGTGGTTGTCTTTGAGTATGCTGCATGTCTTGTTGCCCGATCAATGCTGGCTCTGATGGATCATGTAGGCGTGGGCAAGACAGAGCTGGAGTTGGCCGGCGGGTTTCAGAGTATGGGGATTCCCCTTTCAGTTCATCCTATGCTTTCCGTCGGAGAGAAAGCGCGCTTCGGGTTGACAAGCCCTACAAATAGCCAGGCTAAGCTGGGGGATTTCATGACTGCGGCCTACGGGATAGAGGGTGCGCTCTCTTGCCGGGCAGCATATATTGCACGTGACGACAAGGACCTCTCCTCTGATTCTCAGGACTGGATTGAGTATGTCGCCATACCGTATTTCGCTGCTGCGGCCAGGTGGTTCCAAACCGTTCAGATTGGCATGGAAGGCGGTCAAATGTGGGTAATGGCTGAAACTCATTTGCCGAAATCGAAGTCCGGTTGGAACCTAAACCCCGGTCACTACATTGCTGCTGATGAGTGGGTTTCCACGCCTTTCATGCCGGGGTCTGATGTGAAGCTTCGAAGTGGAAACTATATACAGTTTGATCTGATTATTGCTCCTGACCAGCCGTATTTTGGAGCAGATCTGGAAGACGGTATTGTCCTGGCCGATGAGGAATTGAGGGCCGGTATCAAGGCAAAATCGCCTGGTGCATGGGCTCGGTTTGAGCGGCGCAGGCGGTATATCCGTGATGTGTTGGGGATCGACCTATGTGATGAGGTGTTGCCCATGTCAGA
>DGZL01000096.1:0-3668 GCA_002398515.1 Firmicutes bacterium UBA4981 | reverse complement strand
TGCCTTCTCCCTCAGATAACACTGATCAGCCTGCCCCTAAACCTAAGTGCATACGGTGCATTCTTCTGGCTCTCCTTAGCGCTGGGGCTGTTTCATGTGTGTCGCAATTTATCGTGGCATCCATGTACAACACAGGGCTACGTAATGTAGCCCTGGTGAGGTTATCACGATCTATTTGATTAACCGATTGATAGGCGGTGTCGGCCCAATATCCATCTCAGCGTCGGATATGCAGGAGCAAAGAACATTTATTTATGAGGCTTTTTAGTTGTCAATCGGATTGGTTTTTAAGAAGGGTGCTGATTAGCTCTGCGCGGCTGCCTACATCATATTTTGAAAAAATATTTCTTGCGTGGGTTTTCACAGTGCTTTCACTGATAAACAAAGCCTGCGCTATTTCTCGATTGGATTCTCCGGACAAAATGTGCTGGAGAACCTCCTTTTCTCTGACAGTCAATTCTTCCAGTGTTTCCGTCTGCCGGATAACATCTATTTGCTGTGTTTTACTCATACCATCATAGACGGTAAGATAGATGTGATTCTTGAGCAGCATAACAAGGTGCCGGTTAAGCGACGGCAGTAAGATCAGGGTGGCACATACAACGGTAAGTGCCATGACAGCTACCTCCGCACTGGAAAGCTGAACGGAGGTTATTGCTATGCCTAAGGCGTCACCACTTAAGACGCCAAACACATTTGCAGAAAGCCCGATGCCGAACACCTTCAAGGAATTTTCGGTGTAATCGAGCATTTCTCCGATGATGCTCCACCAAAACAGGTCAAAAATACCGCAGCCACCCAGCATCAGGGTGTTCACAACAAGATAATCAGGCGCGGTTCGCCCTAGCAGCATGAAGCTAATGAATGCTCCCATAATCATGGCTATGCCGGCATATAGAATCCTTGAACGCTTTGTCTTCACCGGCAGATTTCTTATAACAGCGAGTGCAATGATATATGGCACTGCCCAATACCAACTCACAAGACCTGTGAGGTGACTAAAAGCAGGGTTTATGACTTGGTACATAAGGCCGGAATTGATCGTTATGATAAAGACGAATAATACGAGAAGCATAAGTGGTTTTTTTATGCCACCACGCGGTTTGCTTTCCATTCCCTCTTGCCCGCCATTCTCCGCGCCGAGCGGTAGCACCCAAAGGAACGCCATACCGGTTATAAGGCAAGACATAGAGAGGATAAGGCCAATAATCGATCACAAGTTTATGGCAACCACATTGACTGCAATCATAATAATATTGGAACAAATCAGGACATCTGCGCAGGTCTTGATACGCTCGTTTTTAGGTGTAAAGGCTTTCAGAAAATATCCCCAAGATGCCACTGCGCAGCCTGACACATACCCGCCAACAGTTAACCCTATTGTCCACAGCGTAGATGGGGCAAAAAAGAATGGTATAGTTGCGATTAAGCATACACCTATACTGCCAAGAATAGTATATTTTGCAGCTTTTGAAGACTTCACAAATTAGCCACAAGAGAACAGTCCTGCAAAATGCCCAACAATAGCTGCCAGTATGTAACCGGAGGCTTCCACTTCGTAAAACCCCAACAAGCTGTAGAGCACCTGTCCCTCAAACAGAAAGGACAGGATATAGGCAAAGAGGAATGAGAATCCTACAACTGAGAAGAGACGTCTATTCACAACTTCAAACCTTCTCATTTAATCATCCTATCGGAGGCGCCCCACTCCTTGCCTGTCCATCAACGCCCAATGCCGGCAGTCTCGGAACGCATTCTTTCAATCCGTTATCTCAGCAAACATAAATAAACATGCAGGTTATGCGCGCAATATCGACAACCAAGAATTCTCGGCCACTCTTCCGGATACTTGCATTACTGTCTCCGAGTTACCCTATCTGCACTTCTCCATACATAACCATATGTTACATCCCATAATCAATTAAGACAACTCCCAACCGAACACTATGTGATTAGTTTTAGCAATTCCGCCATTACCCGGGCGGGATCTCTGTTTACCCTTGGAACTGATTCCCACAGCTCGTCATAATATCGATAGAAAGCTTCCACAACAGTTGGTTCTGAGACTGCTGCGGCATACGGCAGTTCTTTTGACCACGCGAATACCATGTCCGAATCTCGAAGCATTAGACTAACGGGTGATCCCCTGAGTGTCGAGAAAAAGGCTCCTTTCAGCCTTTCATTGATTCGCAAGTTTTCCATCAGCTCATGGACGTGCTGAATCATGTCCTCTCTGGACACCACAATAGGCCTACCGGTTATGTCTGTCAGCTCTTCACATAAGACTTGAGGGGTTTGTAATACCTTCCGGAGACTGTCAAGATTGCACAAAAGCCTGGAAGTCCCGGAGAAGTCAACTGCTACTTGCCGGTGGTATTCCTGACACTCCTGGATCAGATGAAGAGGGTTGCTTGAAAGGGGGAATCTGAATACTTGGGAAAGAACCATGATTGAATTCCACCCGTCAAATAGAGAGGAAGCCAGTGACGGATGATACTATTCAGGCTGTTAACGCTGCGATCTACCCAGTGGATAATCTTGATCTTGTGTCTCTTCTTTAGTAATTGGATGAGTCGATCCTGCCATACTGCCAAGAAATCTCTATCTTCTATTAGCCATGCCATATCTTCCTGGCTCATCAAACACAATTGCTGTCCCTGGGGGAGGGTTAATATGTAGTCCAGAAATTGAAGCACTGCTTCTCTTCTGCCGTCATTGCCCATATAGACCGTATAAGAAGCATCATTGGAGTAACGACTGTGGTTGATCGAATGACCTGATGCAGTAACAGGAAGCGGTTTTGGATCAGTCAGCCACCTGCATAGCCAATCCAGGAGTTCCTCTTGGTTATCCCAGTTTATCTCAAATCCATAAGCCTTGAGAATCTCTCTTAATGGAGGCGAGCAATCGTAGGCTGCAAAATATTCAGCTATCTTAAGTAAATGAATTGAACGATAAGAGAGTAGCCGATGATTGTTTCTCCACTTGCTTATCAAGGAAGCATCGACATGAATGGCAGCCGCCATTTGTCTACCGGTTATACCCATAGCGTCCATGAGAAAGTCCAGACGCGAATTATAGGCTCGCACTCTCTATCTCCCCCACCTAAAGCAATCAAAGCATATCAAAACTGGCAATAATTTGTCAATGACAATCCCCTTGACAAATCCATGGGTATTGTGGTCATTAGAGCTTTCCCGGTGATAGCCTAGGATTACAAAGGCGCTCTCTAAAGGGACTTATATGATGTATAAGGATATTTAGGAACGGAGGCATTGTTCATGTTGAGAAGACAAGCTGTAGTTGTAGTCTCATTGATTCTTATTGGACTTCTATGTGTGAATAATGTTCAAGCACAGAGTATTAAACAGTGGGCGATAGATGCGACTGCTAACAGTGAGTTCACAAGCACCCGCTTCTCGGCAGCACAAATGGTTGGAGCACCTGATACGTACCCCGACTACGGTGATATCGAAACAGCCTGGGCACCGGCGTATTGGGACCTGGATGGTGTGCGGGTAGAGTTAAGGTATGCCGAACCTGTTATTGTAGAAGAAATTGAGATATATGAAACGTGTAACCCGAGTGCTATCACCAAGGTAGAACTGGTGGATGAAGCAGGCTTCTCCTATGAAGTGTGGAGAGGTGATGCATGGGTTGCTCCTAAG
>DGZL01000146.1 GCA_002398515.1 Firmicutes bacterium UBA4981 | reverse complement strand
TGGTGATTGCCAATAGCAGCGCTTGGCTCGCCCCTGTGCTCGACAGGGTGATGGACTCACTCCGCGTTCATGGGGTGAAAGCAGTGGGAGAGGGTGTGGTTCGTGGGTCAGCGCCTAACTCTCCTCGTGAGGACGTATACCGGATAACTACCGGTATTTTGCAGTCCAAACCTGATTGCCTGGTTGCAGTTGGCGGAGGCAGCACTATAGATGCGGTAAAGGCTGCCAATGTTCTTGCATCTTTAGGGAAATGGGAGCCCGAGGTTGATTCGTACTTCGGCACAGGGTTGGTCACCGAAGCCATGGCAAAGTACGGTGCTACCGTGCTTCCTATGATTGCAGTGGAGACAGCTGCCAGCTCAGCTGCGCATCTGACTAAGTATTCGAATGTCACCGATCCAGTGGCCGGCCAAAAGAAACTCATTGTAGATGATGCAATAGTCCCCGAGCGAGCGGTATTCGACTACCTTGTCACAAAATCCATGCCTGCTCCTACGAGTTTGGACGGTGCCTTTGACGGATTAGGCCACTGCCTAGAGGTGTTCTATGGAATATCAGAAAAAAAGTACGAACTGGCATCGGAGATAGCTGAGGCCGGCATAGAGTTGATTGTAGCCAATGCTGAACGGGTCGCAAGTCATCCGTCTGATGAGAGCGTTCGTGAAGCATTGGGTCTTGCAACCGATGTCGGAGGCTATGCGATAATGGTGGGAGGAACCAACGGAGCCCACTTGACCAGCTTCTCTCTTGTGGATATTGCAAGCCACGGAAGAGCTGTAGCTATTATGAACCCCTATTACACAGTGTTTTTTGCCCCTGCGATCCAGAGGCAGCTTCGGATTGTAGGCGACGTGTATAAGCGGTATGGACTAATCGATTGCGATCTCACTTCGCTTTCCGGGCGCGAACTCGGTATTGCAGTGGCTAAGGGAATGATTAACCTCAGTCGGAAGGTGGGTTTCCCAACAACCTTAGCTGAGCTGCCTGGGTTCAGTGATGAACATATTGAACGTGCAATATCTGCTGCAAAGAATCCTCAGCTTGAAATGAAACTTAAGAACATGCCTGTTCCGCTGGATGCGTCGATGGTGGAAGAGTATATGAGGCCGATTCTGTCAGCTGCAAGAACCGGCGATTTTGGTCTTATCAGGAACATCCAGCAATACCGGCGCTAAGAGTATTGTCTGTGTCAAGATACCTCAGGAGCATGTCAGCAAAAGAACACATGAAGTGAAACAACGGCGCCTCGACTCACCGTTTAATTTCAATGCCACCCATGATAGTCCGGCAATAGACGATGACCTTCTTCTTCGACGTATCAACTTCTTGACCGCCAAATCTCCTGGATGATATCAGTCCTCCGGCACTCTCATTGAAAAACCTCACTCCACCGAGGATAGCGGTTCCTTCGCACTCAACGTTTACATTGTCAGGGACTCTGACGTCGATTCCGCCCATTATGGCTGTGAGATTCAGCACAGTGTCTTTTTCAGGGATTTCTGCAACAGTCAGATCCAGGTCAATGCCACCCATGAAGGCGATCATATTGCCGCTTTCAAGCCTCCATCCCTTGTTGCGTAATTCTATCCCGCTCATTATTGCCCAATGAGTTCCGCCTGTTGTAGTCGTCCCGCGCAGGATACTCCATCCAATTAGAATCAGCACAACAGGCCAGAAGACTTGCCACACGACGGAGAGATTCAGGCTCCAAATCCCCAGGTTGCTTCCTAGTATCAAAGCACCGATTACCACGAGGATAGCGCCGTTTAGCACAGTTGACCGGAGGCCGGTGGATCTTGATTCCGCCTGTGACCTATAGGTAATCTCACGAAGGATGATTTCCAGTCCCCAGATAACAAAGAGAACCGGCCAATACACTGCGATAAGCCTACCGATAGCTACGTGAGTAATCCCGATATTGTTAAAGAACCATAGTAAACCTAATAAGATTGCAACAACACCCAGCCACATCGGCCTTCTTGATGAATCCATGATTCAAGCCTCCCTTACTGAGCTGTTGAGTCGGCACATGAAAACACGCATAAGACATTCTTTGTGAAGGAATTGCTCTGATAAGGTTATCTTATTGCTTGTGGCATGTAGATTAGAATGAGTATCAGACGGATAATTCTAATTGTACTATACCACGCTGCCGGATTCGAAACAACATCGGGAATCTCACGAGCCAAGGAGTTAGAGGAAAGACAGGGAGTACTGGAGAACACTATTGATATTTGCTGACTACTGGGGTCAAGTTGAGAATCAGATTGGATAAGTAACCACGGAAAGGCTGATTAGTGTGGATAATCAAGTCATCTACTATAACGCGAATATCTATGCCATGGACAATACCAGTGCCCGAGGCTGTTCAGGTGTCTCGTCCAGAGAGGGCAGGGCACCAGGGAGCGCTTCGGCAATTGCCGTAATCGATGACAAAATAGTTGCTGTCGGGTCTTATGCTGATGTCCAATCAGTATTATCCTGCGGTTACAGAAAGGTGGATCTCCAAGGCCTTACTGTGGTTCCTGGATTCACTGATTGCCACATACACCTCTTGTGGTACGCCCTGAAGTTCAGCCAGGTAGACCTTGGCTGCGTTGAATCCATTGAAGAGGTGAAGAAGAGAATCAGGAAAGCGGCTCTGCAATCCAAAGAAGGACAATGGATCATGGGACACGGGTGGAGCCACGCTTGTTTGGCGAATGCTCATCCTCATCGGACTCAACTTGATGACGCAGCCCCGAATAATCCTATAGTCCTATTCAGCAAGGACAGGCACAGCATTTGGGTGAATTCTATTGCCCTTGCTATGGCAAGCATAGACAAAAATACCCCGGACCCGGATGGCGGAGTCATAGAGCGGGATTCCAATACACATGAACCCACAGGTATTCTTCGAGAAAACGCTCAGCCTTTAATTAGCCGTGTTATCCCGGAGCCGGATTTCGGCATGTGCAAAGAGGCAATCGCCCACGTAATTCCTTACTTGCATCAGCTTGGAATCGCCGGTATTCATGATTGCGGAGACGAGGTTTCCTTTGGTGTTCTTCAGGAATTGCTCGCTGAGGATAGCCTCAATCTCCGGATATGCGAGATGCTCCCTTTGCACAATTTGGATGCGGCTATTAAGCTGGGTATTAGGACAGGGTTCGGCAATGCCCGTCTACGGATTGGACCACTCAAAGTCTTTGTAGACGGTGCCCTTGGTTCCGGCACAGCAGCCTTGCTTGAACCCTATTTGGATAACCCTGATAATCTCGGTGTATGCGCTATCACACAAGAGGAACTGACAGATATCATTGTTCGCGCATCGAAATCCGGGATTTCAGTTGCAGCACATGCAATCGGTGATCGTGCAGTGAGGATGGCGCTTGACGCTCTGGAGAAGTCCGAGACCCATAGGAGACCTGATGACATACAGCTTTTCCGCAATAGGATTGAACACGCCCAACTGGTTTTACCTGTTGACTTAGGAAGGTTTGCGTCACTTGGCGTTATCGCATCGATTCAGCCGGTTCACGCCACTTCCGACAGGTACATGGCGGATAAGGCGTGGGGGACTCGGAGTTCAATAGGGTATCCCATGAGATCTCTGGCCGAGAATGGAGTGCGCCTGGCATTTGGTTCAGACGCGCCTGTTGAAGAGCCGGATCCTATACAAGGCATTTTTGCAGCGGTAACTCGCAAGCGTCATGACGAATTATCACAGCCGGGTTGGCACACGGAGCAGTGCCTTACGGTGGAAGAGGGTGTGCGCGGTTATACCGCCGGTGCAGCCTATGCGTCCGGTGAGGAGCATATCAAAGGCTCGATTGCCCCGGGAAAACTCGCTGATTTTGTGATTCTGTCCAAAGACATATTTACTGTCAATCCCCTGGAGATTGCCGACACCAAGGTCTTAGGCACAGTTGTCGGAGGAAAGGCAGTATTTGATCAGATTGGACTAAAAGGAGATTAGACAACCCATATGAACGACACAATCTCAAAGCACGATAGCACCCCTCTATTTGTCAGAAACAGACCCCTCCTTGAAGCGACCTTCTTGGCGAGACCCAACCGCTTCGTAGCGATAGTCCGCATTAACCGAGAAGATGGACTACCCGAGCCCTACCAGGCAGACGGCACTGCAACAAGTGGCGCAGAAGGAGGAGAAGTTCAGGCTCACGTGGCGGATCCTGGGCGGCTTGAGGAATTGCTTGTGCCTGGTAGAAAAGTCTATCTGCTCCCGGCTCAAAATGGCGGTTCCAGGCCCCGGAAGGCTA
>DGZL01000133.1 GCA_002398515.1 Firmicutes bacterium UBA4981 | reverse complement strand
AGGTATACTGCTTCTTTGCAGAAGGCGAAGGAAAGTGCATGTGCGGCTAATATTGCGGTTTTGGAAAGCGCAGCAATGAGGTATTGGGCAGACAATGATTTCAAATATCCCGAAGACGGCACCCTCACTGTCCAAATGTTGAAGGACGGGGGATATCTCAAAGAAGTGACTAAGTGCCCGGTGAACAATGGGGACTATACTATAACGGTAACGGGAGGGAACTTGGTAGGGGTAACATGCGGCCACTAAGTACCATCTAATGGCAATGGTGAAGGCTAGGAATCAGGGTTGGCTTGTTTCGGCGGGCTTTCCACCGGAACAAGCCTCCGGAACTAGCAGCTAACGTCCGGGGGCATCGTTCGAGTTCGGGTTCGAGTTTACTCTCATATAAGAGATGGTTCATGCAGGTTATGGGTACATGCCATAAGGCACTGGGAAATCACCGAAAAGTGAGGATTACTTAAGAAGTGCTGAAGTTATCAGGCTTCATTGTCGGAACCATATTAGGAAGCTTCCTCGGTGTGTGTATTGATCGCATGCCTCGAGAAGAGTCTGTCGTAGCGCCGGGATCACACTGTCAAAAATGTGGGGCTCAGCTTGGAGTGCTCGATCTCATTCCTGTATTAGGATATGTTCTTACATGGGGCAGGTGCAGACATTGCGGGGAGAGGGTTTCTATTTGGTATCCGGTACTCGAGATAGGCTGTGGATTGCTTTATGCAGGGGCTCTCGGTAAACACGGGTTCACCTTGTCTGCGGCTAACTTCCTGATATTGATAAGTCTTGCTGTGGTGGCTGCAGGAATTGATCTTGAGCACAGAGTCATACCTGACCGCTTGACAATACCTTGGATGGTTGTGGGTCTACTCATGGGTGCTTTTTTCAGAGGATTCCAAGGGATTCTCAGTCGAGTTTTGGGCCTTTTGGCTTGCGGAGGCTTGGTGTTTTTGATAGCAGTTCTGAGCCGTGGGGGAATGGGCGGAGGGGACGTAAAATTCATGGCTCTTGTCGGCAGTTTTCTTGGATTTTTAGGCGGGATTACATCATTTGTCCTAGCCTGCATCATTGGCGCTATAGTTGGAGTAATCCTCATTGTGCTGGGTATTAAATCTCGCAAGGACGAGATTCCTTTCGGGCCGTTCATATCGGTGGGGACGATTATTGTATGTATTTTTGGCGATAGGATTATCCCCTTGGTTTTCCCATGGCTTAGACTCTAAGAAGGGAGGAGATTCTCTCTGAGGAGGATATTATCCCTTGGCCGCTTCAGGCGGATTGTCGGGCTTGACATAGGGACATGCCTTATCAAAGCAGTTGAAGTGAAAAAGGCCGGAGACAAAGTGGAAGTCACAAATTTCGGAGTCTATCCCACTCCGCAGGGAGTCATCACTAACGGCAGAGTGACGGATCCTCCAAAGGTTGCTACTGCAGTGAAAGAGGCTCTTTCCGAAGGCGGTATTCGGGGCAGGGATGTCTGTGCTGCCATAGCAGGTGGCGAAGTTGTCGTCAGACATGTGTTTTTCCCTGGGATGCCCAGAGAAGAGCTTGCCCAAGCAGTGAAGTGGGAGGCAGGGGCGTATATTCCCTATCCTGTGGAGGAAGCAAACATAGATTTTGATGTTGTCGGGATTGGATCCGATTCTGCAGATAAGCTTGAAGTGATGATTGTCGCTGCACCTAAAAGCCTTGTAGCAAGTCATGTAGAGACCATGGAGCTTGCGGAAGTCAGGCCTCTGTTTCTTGATATTCAGCCAATTACCATATGCCGTGTATTTCATGATGATGAATCCGAAGGTGCTCGGTTCTTTGTCGATATCGGAGGCGGGACAACCGATCTGGTGTATTCTGAAAAAGGAGTCCTAAGGTTCACTCGTATTGTGAACATAGGAGGCAACACTTTCACTGAAGCAGTCGCCCTTGCTAAGAACGTAGACTTTACTCGGGCTGAAAAGTTGAAGCGCAAAGCGAACCTGATGGAGGCAGATGAAGAGCAAGAAGGGGATATCTATGGGGATACAGAGAGCATAGAAGCCCTTGAGGAAGTGGCTCGAAGGCTGGCGGTAGAGGTGAGGCGATCCATAGACTACTGTAATGCCCAGGCCAGAGTAAGGAATGGGCAAGACTCGCTCATAAGCAAGGTTACTCTAACCGGAGGAGGCTCAAAACTAAGTGGACTCGGTGAATACTTGGAGGCCAGTGTCGGCCTGGAAGTCACTGTAGGTGACCCCCTGGCTAACGTTACTTTTGCGCAAAGCGCACCTTTCGCAGACGATTTAGCTGCTTACGGGACTTCTCTTGCAGTTGCTGTCGGACTTGCGTTTCGAGGGGTGGATGGAGCATGAAAGGGATAGACCTGCTTCCACAGGAGACAGCGAAACCAAGACGTTCCCGGTTGTCGTGGATAACCGGTTTGATAGTTGTGTCTCTCTTTGTGTTTGCTCTATCTTTTCTCTATACTGCCAAGACTACTGAGCTAAATAGGGCAATGGAAGTCCTCTCAACTTTGGAGTCTGACTTCGCGGGGTATGCCTGGATCGATGAAGAACTGGTGCGTACGGGAAAACGCAAAAAGGACATAGATTCTAAGATTGAGTCAGCCACGGTGGAATTGGAAGATCACCTTCCAACTGACGAGATTCTAAGGAAACTGCCTGACTTGATGCCCGAAGGAGTACGATTGGTGCAGTTTTCCCTCGCAGATGATGGCAGAATTCTGTTTTCCGGTGAAGCTACTGCGCTTTCCAGAGTGGCAGGGCTTGTAGTTTCTCTGGAACAGTTTGATTTGATTGATGATGTCAAGTTGCTGAAGGCAACAAGAGTAAGAGAATCAGACAAGACTTTTGAGTTTGAGACGACAGGTAAGTTGTCGCCTACGGGAGGCGACTAGACATGGCGTTATTTCGAAAACTCGCTAAATGGCGATTGCTTACGTTGATAATATGTTTGGGCATCATGGGATATGGATTTTACAGGGTAGTTCTCGTTCCTATCTCCATAGAGTTGGACAGTGTAATGGCTGAGACTGTTGCGGTCAATCAGAAGATAGCTTCAGTGCCGAAGAAGATTCATGACCTCAGGAGGCTGAGGGACGACTATGTTGAGGCCATGTCCTCTTTAGAAAGCATAAACTCTCGAGTGACCCACGAGACCGCGTTGCCATATTTTGCAAATGAACTGGAGGAAGTCTCTGCAAAATCCGGAACAAAGATTTCAAGTATATCCCTGGGGACGCTAGCTACCGGGTCTTTCTATTCGAAGGTTCCGATAACCATTACCGGCCAGGGATCCTATGGGCAAGTAAGGCGCTTTATTCAGGGGCTTTCAAGGCTTGAGCGAGCTTTCAAGATCAGCGACCTGCACCTCCGCACAACCGGATTCTCGGATTCTGTAGGTATTAATGAAGAGCAAATCCTCGATGTGACTCTTTCGCTGATTGTGTATGTAGTTCCCAAAGGCGGTGAGAACTAGTGCCCAAGCGTGCTTCCGGCTCTGATATTAGGGTGGCGGCAGGTCTCATTATGGTGGGAGTCGCAGTGTTTACCTTTATTTGGCTTTCGAGGCAGATAAAACCTGCCCTTGGGCCGACAACTGCCCGGCCGCAAAGCACACCTACTTTTCCAGGGCAGCTCAATGAGCTTAGGGCACCACTTCCTGAGGTTACGATCATGTCCAAACAGGAAACCCCCATAGATTTTGTGGCAAAGAGAAAAAAGGATCCTTTTGTCCCGGATTGGTTCATAAGCTCCAAACAGGATAAGA
>DGZL01000144.1 GCA_002398515.1 Firmicutes bacterium UBA4981 | reverse complement strand
ATTCTTCGTCAGCGACAAACCGGTGTAGAGCTGAAATGGCGATAGGTTCAGCCAGGTTAGTGCTGGAGCACGGTTTTTCGCACTGTTCTTCTGATGGGCATACTCTGGCGCATACTGCGGAGAAAACGTTAGCTTCCCTTGCCAGCCTTGCAGCCCCCACAAAGTTCCTTGTTTTGAGACGACGTATGAAACCGACCACATCGATTCCGGCAATGCATCCGGTAACACACGGCGCTTCGTGACAGAAAAGGCATCTTGAGGCTTCAGGAAGGGCCTGGTGAAGGGCAAGCCCCTTTTCCACCTCATCAAATCCGGATTTTCGTTCTTCCGGTGAAAGCTCTTTCATTTTTGGTCGGACGCTCACTTTAATTTGCCTCCTTGCAACCACTGCCAGGATTCTATAGGCTGTTATTTTTTGCCGCAACCATCTCAGCAACAATGCTTACAGCTATTTCTTGGGCGGTTTTGGCTCCAATTGAAAGTCCGATTGGGGAGTGCACTCGCTCGATATCTTCTTCAGAAATCCCTTCGCTCTTCAGCGCATCGAAAGTCTTCCGCACTTTCGTCTTACTGCCAATCATGCCGATGTACGCAGGATGAGGCTGACCCTTCTTGAGACATGCCGCCAGTGTCTCTTTGTCATGGCTGTGACCGCGCGTGACAATGACTATGTATGTTCCGGAATCTACTTGCAATTTGCTAACAGCTTCCTCGAAATCGGATATTATGACTTCGTCAGCTGCCATTTGGGCTGCCTCGGCAAACTCCGGCCTATCATCAACCAGAGTCACTCGAAATCCTGCGATTCCGGCGATGTAAGCGGTGGCGATTCCTACGTGGCCTGCCCCGAATATGATAGCTCTCGGGCGGGGGACGATAGGTTCAATATAGACCTTGGCCCGCCCGCCACAAATCATTCCCAGACTGTCGCTGTCCATCGGAGTAAGATCAACTTCCATGAACTTAGGGGTGTTTTCCACAAGAACATGCGTGCTTTCTTTTATGATTCGGGCTTCGAGTTCTCCTCCGCCTACAGTCCCGATTGATGTTCCGTCAGCGAAAATCAACATCTTGAAACCAGGCAGGCCCGGTGATGACCCGCTGGTTGCTACTACAACCGCCAGAGCGGCAGGGCGTCCTTCTTGGATAGCGCGGTTTATCGCTTCGTATATAGCTATAGAGTCGTCATGTCCGGTTGTCATGTTCCGCTCCTCCTATTCATTGCCTGACGGTAGTCTTCTTTGGTGTCCAGATCGTGGATAATGCCTGGATGCTCCATATTCACGCGGACGACTTTAGCTTCGTGCTTCCGGATTACATCGCGTAATCCGTTTCCATGGCAGGGCATGCCCAAGATTTCACTGCAAAGGGAAGCACGAAATAGCGTAGGGTGTCCTCCTCGGCCTTGATATACAGGGATTACTATGTCTGCAGGCTGCCCCAGGTCTCGGAAGGCCTCAAGGATCTTGTCGTACTCTTCTGGCCGTATCTCCGGCTGATCCCCGGGCGCAACAAAGAACGCCTCGATTCTTGGATCAAGGGAGCTGATTCCCGCCTTGACTGATGAAAACATGCCCAACTTGTAGTCAGGATTCAGCGTGAGGCTCAATTTAGGCCGGCTTTTCTTATCCAGAACCGCTCGAATCCTGTCCGCTTCATGTCCAAGCACTGTCACGACTTGGCCCACTTCCTGGGCATCGCAAGCTGCATCTACCGATGCTTCAATCACAGTCGCCTCACCCCATGGCAGAACCTGTTTCAGGGTTCCCATTCTCGTCGATTCTCCGGCTGCTAGAATAATTGTTGCTATCAACTAAGCATTCACCCCTGGCATGAGTCTTTCGTGCGCCCTGACTTTGCAGCAGCTTCTATCGCGTTGATTATCTTGACATAGCCTGTGCATCTACAGAGGTTCCCCGAAATTTCCCGGCGAATGTCCTCGCGCGTTGGTTTAGGGTTAGCGTCTAGGATGGCTTTGGCAGCCATAATCATCCCTGGTGTGCAGAATCCGCATTGCACTGCGCCTTCTTCAATAAACGCTTCCTGCAGCGGGTGTAGCTCTCCGTTTTTCTCTAATCCTTCGATGGTCGTAACTTTGCATCCATTTGCTTGGTATGCCAATATCAAGCATGAGTTTACAGGCTTGCCGTTAATGAGGACAGTGCAAGCGCCGCATTCTCCCTTGCCACAACCTTCTTTTGTGCCTGTGAGGCCCAAGTCGTCCCGCAAAAAGTCCAGTAGAGTGCGGGATGCCGGGATCTCCCTTCGTACATCATCTCCATTGACTTCCAAAGACACTTCAACCAGTGACTTCACAGAAAATGGTGTACCTATATCAGTGGCGCCCGGCATATCACCCATATGAATCACCTTCTCCTTACAAAAGGGTATCCCGCTTGGAGGTTGCTTACGGCCTACCTCCCATCGTCAGTGCCATTATCGCTTTAGCTACATGTAGCCTGTTTTCTGCTGTGTTGCAATCAGCATGCTCTGTCCGCTGTGTATTACTTGATGCGCTTAGAGTACACAGCAGGGAACAGGGAGTAGAACATAGCTGATTTTGTCAGATGATCGACTCTCACTTGGTCATCAACGGAGTGGGCGTGCCTCTCTTCTGCAGGGCCGAACCCTATTGTGGGTATGCCCAGCCTCCCCATGGTGGCTATACCGTCAGTTGAGAACACCCATCTGCTCGTCGGGGGCATTTTATCAAACAAGATCTCGCCGCATTCCGTCCCCGCCCGGACCACCGGATGGTCATCATCCAGCACCCATGTGGGGAAGTACTTATCCCACTTAGGCTGATATCCGGTCCAGCTCGGTGTCTCATACTGGAGAAGGCTGACTTCAGCGTCTTCCGCGCCTGGAAGAGACTTAATCTCTTCTATGGAAGACTCGGTTGTTTCGCCTACAGTCATGCGTCGGTCAATGTATATAGTGCACTCATCAGGCACGACGTTCAGCGAACCGGTCTTGCACTCGATGGACGTAACAGCGATACTGCCCGGTCCTATGAAAGGATCATCTTTCAGATTGCCCTGTAGCTTCTCGATTCCTTTTATAATCGGAACCATCTTATAGACTGCATTGACTCCGCGCTCAGGAGCGCTTGCATGACAGGAGACCCCTTTTGTGGTTACTTTGATTTCGCAACGTCCACGATGGCCGCGGTTGATTGCCAGGTTCGTGCATTCTCCCAACACGACGCAGTCAGGTTTGATTCCCTGTGTGGTGATCATCTCATATACTGCCCAACCGTCACAGTCTTCCTCCTGAACGACTCCTGCGATATAGAGGGTGGTATCTTCAGGGAGGAGATCGAGTTCCTTGACGATTTTCCCTGCGTAAACCATGCACGCTATCGCTGCTTTGTTATCGGAAGCTCCGCGCCCGTAGATTATGTCGTCTTCATGTTCGCCTTTGAACGGGTCGAACTTCCATGCAGTCGGGTCTGCGATAGCTACCGTGTCAATGTGAGAGTCATAGAGGATCTTCTTTGGGCCGTTCCCGATTGTGCCAATGACGTTGCCTATGGCGTCAATCCTCACCTCATCAAACCCGACCTTCTCCATTTCTTCCTTAATCCTCTTAATGCAGTCCCCTTCTTGTGAGCTGAAACTAGGTATTGTGATGAGGTCTCTGAGAAATGCGATAATATCATCTGTGTACTTTTCTGAAGCTTCCTTAATCTGGGCTACTTGTTCCTTGGTAAATTTCATAAAACGTCCCCCTTCATACATAATCGTTGAATTGCCGACCTATCCATGGGCGCTGAAGCTGCGCGCGAGACAGTCAATCTCAATACGACCACCCCTTTGAGGCAATGAATTCACCGTTTCCCGCAACTCCGAGAAATGTTCCGTTGCCGTATACTACTTCACCCCTCAGAAGGACAGTAGTGGGGTATCCTTTCACAGTCCTGCCTTCATACGGTGTGTAATCCGCCTTAGAGTGTTGAGAGTCAGAAGTTATGGTCTCTGACAGATTTGGATCAAAGATGACTATATCCGCGTCTGCGCCCGGTGTAATTGTGCCCTTGCGTGGGTAGAGTCCGAACAGTTTCGCGGGGCACAACGAAAGCATTCGCGCTATCTCGGAAAGAGGCATGCCTCGCTTTACTACGCCTTCGTGGTGAACTAGAGGGAGCAGGGTTTCAACCCCGGGAATCCCTGGGAGAGTATTGAAACAGGACGTCCCTTGCGCCTTCTGCTTACGTGTAAAAGAGCAATGGTCAGTTGCGATAACATGAAATTCGCCGTTTAGAACCCCGTCCCAAAGAGTGTCTATGTCACAGGAGTCTCGGAGCGGGGGAGTCATAATGAACTCTCGTGCATTATCCCCGGCGTATAGGCGAGAAGTGAGGGTCAAGTAATGGGGCGCTGTTTCAGCATAGATTGAGTAACCTTTCCTTCTTGCCTCCCTGACTGCTTCTAAGCCCTGTCCGCTGGATACATGTACGAAGTAAACAGGCAGACCTGCTTCACCAAGGATAGATGCGGTATTCTTAATTGCCAATGCTTCTGCCTTTGCAGGCCTTGATGCAGCATGGTAGGAAGGGGCGATTTCACCCGTCTCCTTCATTCGGGCTTCAAGACTTTCAACGAAATCATTGTCTTCTGCATGAACTGTTACAAGGAGGCCTGCCCGGTGCGCGGCCTTTGAAACCCGGATAAATACATCCTTCTCAAGGAGGTATCCTGCAGCCCTGTACGTTGTAAACAGCTTTACCGCGCCCACACCTAGTTTGAGGAGGTCTTCGAGTTCTCTGTCAAGATTGTCCGGGGCTTTTGTCATAGTCATATGTAAGGCAAAGTCTGTGGCGACGTGGGGTTTCGCTTCATCAATGCGGGCTTGGGCCGCTTGTGCCAAGCTTAGGCCCGGAATCTCGTCCGAGAAATCAATGACAGTCGTAACCCCGCCGCATATTGCAGCCTTTGTCCCCGACTCAAAATCATCTGCTGTGATTGTGCCGCGGGAGCGGAGGGCGAAATGAGTATGAGCGTCAATTATCCCGGGAAACACGTATTTCCCTCCGGCGTCCAACGTGATTCTGCCGGGAGAATCACGTATGTCGCTCCCTACTGCAGATATCCGTTGATCATCGATGGCTACGTCTGCCGGGATTGCGCCTTTCTCCGTTATTACGATGCCACCCTTGATAAGGTAACTCACGATGTTGCCCACCTTTATGTCACGTTTACTAGGAGACGTTCTTCCAGGCAACCTTCATTCTTCGTGTTCGCTACAAGGTGATCGTCGTGCCGGTCCTGCCTTCCAGAGCATCCAGACTTCGGTTGAGAGATGCAATAATTGAAGTCTTGCCGCAAGAGGCAAAGTCGATAGCAGCTTGAACCTTTGGGCCCATACTGCCTGCGCCGAATTGTCCTTCGTCCATGTATTTCTTGGCTTCGTCAACGGTAATTGCAGTAAGATATGCTTCAGACGGGGTGCGGTAATTGATTGCCACTCTTTCAACATCTGTAAGGATCATCAGGATATCGGCTTTGATATCCACTGCCAGCTTAGAGCTGGCCAGATCCTTGTCTATTACAGCCTCGATTCCGTGTAGCGTGTTGCCATTACGAATAACAGGTATGCCTCCGCCACCTGCAGCGATTACTACTGCGCCTTCCCGGATAAGGGCTCCGATTGCGGATTTTTCGAAGATCTCAACCGGGAGAGGTGACGGGACAACCTTACGCCAACCCCTGCCTGAGTCTTCCTTCCATGTTTCCCCTCTCTCTCTCGCAAAACGCCGCGCTTCTTCCTCTGTATAGAAAGGCCCTATGGGTTTAGTGGGGTTCCGGAATGCAGGATCATTTTCATCGACTATTACCTGAGTGAGGACAGTGACAACAGGAACATTTATACCCTCTTTGGCGAGCTCGTTGTGGAGAGACTGCTGAATCATGTATCCTATGAGCCCTTGGCTTTTTGCGCCACAAACGTCCAAGGGCATGGCAGGGACAAGGTCTTGTGAGTGTAGATTCTGAATGAGTATGTTCCCGACCTGAGGGCCGTTACCATGGGTTATGACTACACGATAACCCTGTTTGACCATGCGGGCGATGCTTTCGCATGTTGTTTTGACATTAACGAATTGGTCTTTGGCGGTTCCTGCTTGGCCGGGCCTCAGAATAGCATTACCGCCTAGCGCTACGACGATTGTTCGTTGCACTGATACAATCCCCCTCCTCTAACCCTCCGCCCAACCCTTAGTTATTTGTGTTTTCTATGTTCTCTTCGGCCCTTCTCACAAAGCTCATCTCTTAATCGTTCTTATCCGGCGGTGTAGAGCGCTGATCCGCAAGTCTGCTAGAAGGACGGCGGTGTGATTGCCGACATGAAAACCAGATCTTTCTTGCCTACGCTTGTGATTTTATGAGGAATTGCGCAGTAGTAGTAAATACTGTCACCTTCTTTTAGGTGATAAATATCTTCACCGACTTGGATCTCCATCTCGCCTTGAAGGACGAGGGTGCACTCTTCACCCGGGTGAGTAAGGGGTTCATCGCAGGTGGAGGTGTTCGGTTCAAGAGTAGCGATCATTAGTTCCATTTGCCTGCTAAGGTCCGGAGTCAAGAGCTCAAATGTCAAATGGGACTGGGGGAACTTCAGAATCTTACGGTTTTCAGCCCTTACAACCGGACTGTATTCTTCAGTATCTAATAGGAAATAGAATATCGGAACATCGAGAGCCTTTGCAATCTTGCGCAAAGATGTAATAGACGGTTCTGTTACATCCCTTTCAACTTGACTCAGGAAGCTGGCAGTCAATCCAGTCAGAGCAGAGAGTTGACTAAGGCTCTTGCCTCGTTCTTTCCGTTTCGCGCGTATTCTTTCACCAAGCAAGTCTCATTCCTCCTTGAGTAGATCCGGCGCCTTCACTTTGAGGTTTTTTTCCAGCTCCTTGACGGATGGGAGCACTTCGATGGGTGGAGGCGCTGCACGCTGGGCATTGACAATGTCTTTTAGTCCGTTTCCTGTTGATATCACTACTATAGATTCGCCCGGATCTATGTAACCTTTCTTGAGGGCTGCCGAAAGACCTGCAAGGCTTGCAGCTCCGGCAGGCTCAGTGAACACTCCGGTCGTTCTGCCAAGGAGAGGCATTGCTTGTAGGATGTCTTCATCGCTTACGGCAATCATTGTCCCATGGGATAGTTTGACGGCATTCAGTGCTTTGACCGGGTTGCGCGGCACGCCCACTGCGATGCTGTCTGCAATTGTGTTTTCTTCTGCCGGTTCAAAGGGCATGTTTGCGAAGAAGGCTTTAACCAGCGGCTGGCATCCGACTGCTTGAACTCCGAGGATCTTCGGGATGCAGGGGATAAGGCCTGCCAAATAGAAATCATGAAATCCTTTATATACACCGCCTATTGTGCACCCGTCTCCGACAGCCACAACTACCCAGTCAGGGACTTCCCAGTTCAATTGCTCACATATCTCGAAGCTTACGGTTTTCTTACCTTCAAGCAGGAAGGGGTTTATGGCAGCATTTCGATTATACCATCCCCACTTGTTTATTGCTTCCGCTGAGAGGGAGAATGCATCATGGTAAGACCCTTCAACTGACACGACTGTCGCGCCGTAAATCAAAAGTTGCATCAGTTTCCCTCTGGGTGCTCTGCGCGGCACGAAAATGCAGGAGCGAAGCCCGATGGATGCTGCGGAGCCTGCAAGGGATGAAGCGGCATTGCCTGTTGACGCACATGCAACTATTCGCTTACCTGCAGCATGCGCCCTTGTAGTGGCAATAGCTGAAGCCCTGTCTTTCATCGATGCTGTGGGATTTACCCCTTCGTCTTTCACGAACAGGGTTTTCGTCCCGATTTCAGAGGCCAGACTTTCCGCGTTATAGAGGGGAGTCCAGCCCACCCGGAGAGGGGGCTTTGTCCAGTTTGGCTCTACCGGGAGGAAAGGCATGTATCGCCACATGGAGATTTCTTTGCTTTTCCCAATTGACTCTCTGTCTGTCACCTTGGATATCTTGTCATAATCGTAGATAACATCAAGACTTCCCTTGTCTCCACAAAGAGGGCACGTAAGCATATTATCTTCTTCTTTGAAGGTTGAGCCGCACACGATGCACTTCAGGTGTTTTACATAACTCACTTAGAACCCTCCGTGTCCGGAAATCCCGGTGTTAGGTTATTTCATGCTCTTTGTCAGCATGCTCGCTGAATATGGAACATACACAAGTACAGTTACATGTCGTATGGAAGTACAGAGCATAAGTCAGGTGTGTAGCAAGACTTCATTCTAGGTATAGATATTCAACTCGCATAGAAAAAGTCCTCCTTTGAATTGACAAAATCATCGTGGATAAGCGAAGAGATTTAGCATATTGACAAGGAATTTTCGGATTGTCATCGAATGTCTAAACCCAAGGTCTTTCGGAGGGTGAATTTGTGACTTATGAAACTTATCGGGGAGTCGCATTTAGATATGGATCTCTTACAGCCTTATTAGGCCTGTTCTTCTCTTGGTTGCTGAGCTTTCCCTTGCTCGGACCTTCCCTGTATGCTTTCGCCGAAACCAGCGGTATGCATGCCACAGACATTGGAGCCGCCTTCACGCTGTTTCATGGTCTTGGTCTGATAGGGTATGGTATCTGGGGAAGACGTTACCTTATTGGTTTGACCCGGAAACTCTCCGGCAAAGGCGAGATACGCCTGACTGACAACATAACAGGGGAAGGCGCTATTGATATTATCGTGATGGCTCTTTCTTGTCTTGTCTGCTTCGGGCTTACAGTCGCTTTTGTCTATGTCCCTTACAGGCTATGGCCTCGACTGGCGCTTTTCTTAGGTCTCGTATCCGGCGCATTTGTCGTAACATGCGCCAAAGAGATGGCAAGGACCATTCCCCGGAACGAGCTGGGTCGAGGGTTTGCGCTGTCTATGGCCATAGCTAATATCGCTCTATATATTCATACTGCCTTTCTTGCTCACCTGGAGCCACTCGTTACAGTATCTATAAGTTCAGCTTGGCTTCTTATTGCGTTTCTTGCTGTCTGTCTCTATAGCATGGGGCTTCCGGTTACGTGTTCCGGAAGCAGGCTGAATTATGAAAAGGCCGCCTCCGGCGAGAAACGTCGACTCCGGCTATTCTTTCTTTCCTTGGCTGTCGTGCTAACATCCACCTCTATCATAGGAGGGTTCGCGCATGGAGTTGTCTTTCCCAATCTGAATCTCATGGGTGACTTCGATCGTTTCTACAATGTTATGCCATATATTCTCATGTGTTTTCTGTGTGGGTGGATTGCTGACTCTGTGGGAAGGCGTCCCCTGGCCAATATAGGTTTCGTTTGCCTTGGGTTATCCATGCCGTTAATTTCCCTTTTGTCGTTGTCAGGGGTGCCCGGATATCTGATTGCCCAGACGCTTATCCAAGCCGGCTATGCATGCATTGATGTTTTTCTCTGGGTCAGTCTCGCTGATATTGCTCCTGAGGATCGACTGACCACGTACTATGGTATAGGTCTCGGACTGAACGTTTGGCTGATCTTCTTTGGCATGTTATTTGTCAAAAGACTTCTGCCCATAGGCGAAGTCGGCTTTAGCAACATGTCGTTGGTGGCGACTTTGATTCTGTTTTTTGGAGTCATAGGGTTGGTGAGGCTCGAGGAGACTTTGACTTATGAGGGAGCTACAGTGCAAGGAATCGGGACGGCTGCCGCTATTCATAAAGACGGGCCTACTACAGCGGACTTTGGTGCATCTCGCGCATTGTCGTCTACTACCGGCTTATCCTCGAGAAAGAAGTCATCTCATCAGGTCGAGGCCGTTATTGACCATTACGTCTTGAACCTCATGGCTGCTGAATACTCTCTGACCCGCCGAGAGTTGGAGGTTGTCGTACTCCTTCTGAAAGGCATGACAAATGATGAGATTGAAGAGAGGCTGTGTATTTCGGAAGGCACGCTCAAGACACACATAAGGCATGTTTTCCACAAGCTTGACATATCCAACAGAAAGGAACTTCTCGTCAGTTTCGCGCGGTTTCTTGCTTCTTCAGAAGAACCCGACAGAAAGGCGGATCTCCATTGATTTTGCCTTGCTGATCCAATGCTTTGCATTTTCACTTTGCATACCTAATCCTCGACATTGCCTCGCGCACCCGCCTACCGGGACTCCAAGTCCTTCTCATCTTTTGGACAAACTCCATGCCTAAGTAGATCGTCACAAGTAATCGCCAGTTCCAGAAAG
>DGZL01000008.1:2230-3472 GCA_002398515.1 Firmicutes bacterium UBA4981 | reverse complement strand
AGGGACATTGACGGAGACGGAATATCCGAGCTCATTGGGTATCACAGCATATGGGTTGTGTACCATGCCAATTCCATTGGAATGGCAAGACCTTCGTGGAAGTGGATTGATAATGAGCTAAAGCTCATATCCCTCGATGTCTCGCTGAGATATTCCCTGGATGACGATGCCCGGGAACTAGACAATATCAAGGCCAATCTTGATACCCCTTAGAGATTCCAGCCTATTCCCGTTGATCTTACTTCTGGCAAGGGGGTCCACAAGTTGAGTCGTAGAGTCCTGATTACCCCGCGGACATTCGGAAAGACAGATCCTATACCGGTGACTCTTCTACAAAGAGCCGATTATGAGCTGGTCTTCAATCCATTTGAAAGGCCACTTACACAGGGCGAGATTATCCCTCTCATCAGAGAAACAGACGGCATAATCGTAGGACTTGATCAAATAGACGAAGAGGTCTTATCTCATGCCCCGAAACTACAAGTTATCTCCAAGTACGGAGCAGGCGTAAACAATATCGACCTCAAATCCGCAACAGAACGAGGCATAATCGTGACCAATACTCCGGGAGTTAACAGCTCCGCAGTGGCAGAGTTGACTATAGGATTAATGCTGGATGTCGCTAGGCATATATCTGATTCAGATCGCAAGATGCGACAGGGACAATGGGGAAAGTATTTAGGCTTTGAACTTAAGGGGAGAGTCCTCGGTATTATCGGCACCGGTCAAATCGGCAAGATGTTAGCTTCAAAAGTAAAGGGGTTCGGGATGTCGATAATCGCTCATGATATTGAGCCGGACTATGCATGGGCAAAGAAAATGGGTGTTTCATATGTGACCTTTCCCGAGCTGAGTAAAAAGGCCGATATTGTCAGCCTCCATCTGCCATTGACTGAAGCTACCTATCATATGATCGGACGAGATGAGCTGGCCCAGTTCAAGCCAACAGCTATCCTTATCAATACGTCCAGAGAAGTGGTGGATGAGGAAGCCCTATATACTGCCCTCAAAGAGAATCGGTTACTTGGCGCAGGATTAGACGTCTACGAAGATGAGCCACTTAAGAACTCCCTGCTTACGACCGTTGATAATGTAGTCTTGACATCGCATATCGGCGCGCATACCGAGGAAGCTGTCAGGGACATGGGGCGTACCGCCGTCTTGAATCTTATGAAGGTTCTAAATGGTGAAGCCCCTGAACACATTGTTAATTATGAAGTTAACAATAGGGCTGCGAAGGAG
>DGZL01000008.1:0-1936 GCA_002398515.1 Firmicutes bacterium UBA4981 | reverse complement strand
AGGCATCAATCTTGAAAACATCGGAGACTTCATCAGAGCCGGAGCATGTTTTGTCGGTGTGGGTTCATCACTGATCAATAAAGATATGGTAAGAGAGAAAAGATGGGACGACCTGAGCGAATTGGCGTCTAGGTTTATTGAAGAAGTAAAAGCAGCCCGCGCACGCGGATAGGACACGGACAAGAAGAGGCAGGATCGGAGACTCCTTTTGCGGATCCCCGAAATCCTGCCATAGCTTATACAGTGCTTAGCTTATGAAGGCTATATCCGAGGATAATCAAATAACAGGCGAGCAACGTTCCGATGAATCCACCGACTGAAATTCTAGACCATATCTATGTTACTTGCCGGAAGGCGCCAACTTCGGGACAGTCTTCGTAAGCTCACCCTCAGTCGACGCTATTACCACAGCGCCTGCAGCGTCCCCGGTCACGTTCATGCAAGTCCTAATCATATCAAGAATCCTGTCTATGCCTGCAACAAGCAGTATCCCTTCAAGCGGTAGCCCTACCACTTCCAACACCATACTAAGCATAATCATTCCTGCACCGGGCACTCCGGCTGTTCCAATTGAAGCCAGGGTCGCTGCGACAATAATCATCAGATACTGAGAAAGACCCAGCTTTATGCCGAAAACCCCTGCTATGAACACAGCGCACACACCCTGATAAATAGCAGTTCCGTCCATGTTGATAGTAGCGCCCAGCGGTTGGACGAAGCTGGATATTTCTTTGGACACGCCGAGATTTTCTTGGGCGCAATGCATTGATATAGGGAGTGTCGCAGAGCTGGAGCAAGTGCTAAACGCCACTGCCATAGCCTCAAAGAATCCTTTGAAGAACTGGGAAGGACGCATTTTTGCCCAAACATATACAGCCCCGGAATAGACGACAATAGCATGGAGGATATTAACAAAATATACCACGAATATCACTCGGGCCAGGGGGAGCAATACAGATGCTCCGCTTGTTCCCACTACCCAGGCGATAAGAGCAAATACACCGATAGGGGCGAAGTTCATTATCATGCCGACAATCTTATACATGATCTCGGCGACACTCTCGAAGAAAACAAGAGCCGGCTTGCCTTTTTGGCCAATGAGAGAAATCGCTATTCCCACAAACAGCGCAAATACGATGATCTGCAACATATTATCGGTAACCATCGCATTGAGAGCGTTAGTAGGCACAAGACTTAAGATGACGTCCGCCGCCTTAGGCATAGGTTTTGCTTCATAGATACCAGCTTGTTTAAAGATGTATCCGCCGGCCGGGTTGAAGATAACGGCAAATATGATTGCAAGGGTAATGGCTATTGCTGTGGTCGCCAAGAAGTAAACAATTGTCTTTGCGCCTACCCGCCCCAGCTTTCTCAGGTTACCAATGCTGGATGCACCTACCACAAGTGAACAAAAAACCAAGGGAACAATGAGCATCTTGATGAGCCTTATGAAAAGGTCACCTAACGGCTTCACAACCTGAATGGACGGCCCGATAATCAAACCGGCAACAGCACCCAGAGCAAAACCGATAAGAATCTTAACCCATAATTTCATTTAGTGCTTACCCTCCTTTCTTTGGTAGATTTAGTGCATACCTACATATCGAGCGCCGTCACGGGGCCCTCTCTCATCACCTCCATTCTCATTTGACGATACGTCTGACCTGGCTAAACCCATGACCAGGCGTATTTTGTTTCGGTAGTCTTAACGAGAGGATGCTTATTAAGATTATTACTCTCATGGGTTAGATATGACTGAAGGGCGTCATAGGACTAAACTTAGTCGGTTCGGGAAAGGGTCATATTGCAGAATGAACATGGTCGATTCTCAACCACATTTTCTAGAACGCTGGCCCAATTTCTACCACCTTTTTGGATTTCCGCAGTAAAAAGCCGATAAGTGGTCGATCGGATAGGAGGCTGGTCGTTATTCGGC
>DGZL01000164.1 GCA_002398515.1 Firmicutes bacterium UBA4981 | reverse complement strand
TTTTGGAGAAGGAGCAGAAATCGTATGCTGTTTGACTGTGTATTAGGCCTTCAAGAAGTAGACAATGAATCAGCAAACATTAACCATAGAGAAGCTGTTAGAGCTATTATTCTACATTACGATAGTATCCTCATGGTGCATTCTAATAAAGGAGACTACAAGTTACCCGGTGGTGGAGTAAACAATGAAGAAAGTCACGGGGAAGCATTAAGGCGAGAATTGAGAGAAGAAACAGGATACATAATCAATAACGTAAAAGATAAGGTAGGAGTAATTACAGAGAGAAACTGGGACAAATATGACAAAGACTCTGTATTTGAAATGACATCTCATTACTACCTATGCGAAGTATCTGATGAGCAAACTCTTCAGCAACTGGATGATTACGAGGCAGAGCTGGATTTCCGCCCTATATGGATTCATGTAGATGAAGCAATCTGCTCAAATGAAGAGATTCTCAAAAGGCACAACAATAGCGCAAATCCTTGGCTGTATAGGGAGACTGTTGTCTTAAACGTCTTGAAAGCCTCCAGGATACCTAAGAACCTTCATGCTAAGAGCGATTAGAACAAGAGCGATTAGAACGTTGCCCTTGTGACATTTGTGTAATATACTGATAACTAATCAGACATATCAACCGCCAGGACGGCGAAAGGAGACAGCCATGGAGATTCGAGACATAACCTCAACTATTAGCATAAATCCGGTTAACGCAATAATATTTTAAGACCGGGGAGAACTAAGAGGTTGCCTGGCTGCTTCGCATGACGCCGAGGATAGATCTTTTTGCCCCCGGTCAATCAGACAGGGGGATTTCTTATGTCACGCCCACTTCTACAGGCTAACAGACTATCCAAATCATATGGTTTCAGAGAGATATTCAATAACATAAGTTTTGTGCTGCGGGAAGGCGACAGGGTTGCTCTTGTAGGCCCTAACGGAGTCGGCAAATCCACGCTGCTTAAGATATTAGCAGGTATAGAAAGCGCTACATCAGGTACAGTAACGTTCTTTGATGATGCATCGACTATAGGATACGTTCCTCAAGACATAGATTTTGATCTCAACTTAACACCATGGGATGTGTTGACAGGTGAACATAACAGGCTAGGGTGCCCGTCCTTCTCCGATGCAGCAGAGGCCTTGAGCAGATTTGGCTTTACTGATGCTGATTCCGGTCTCCCCACATCAAACCTCAGCGGCGGCGAGAAGACTCGACTTGCACTGGCCAGGGTATGGATTTTCCGGCCTGACATTCTCTTGCTTGATGAACCTACTAACTACTTGGATCACGATGCATTAGACCGACTGGAGGATTTTGTCCGCGACTATCCTGGAACGGTTCTCGTGGTATCTCATGACAGGTATTTCCAAGACAGAGTGGTTGAAAGGATCATTGAGCTATCACCAAGCCAAACTGCTGAACATAGGGGTAACTACACTGCATACCGGGAAACGAAAGAAAAAGACTTTGTCTCACATCTGGCTCAGTACGAGAATGAGCAAAAGGAAATCCGTCGTATCGAAGTGGCAATTGATCGACAGGTAAGGTGGGCTGAAAAAGCTCATAGAGATGCCGGTACTCATGACTTCTATCGCCGCAAAGCAAAAAAGGCGGCACAGAGGGCGAAAGGGGTTGTCAGTCGTCTGGAAGCTCTCAAAAAAACCAGTATATCCAGGCCGAAGCGGGAAAAAGCCATTACCTTTGATGGTTTTCAGGGAGAAGGCGGAGGGCGGGTCATAGTTACAGCGGACGGCTTGAGCAAAGCCTTCGACAAGGTTCTGTTTCAGGCATCAGATTTCAGCATCCAAAGGGGAGATAAGGTTGGCATAGTAGGACCTAACGGATCCGGAAAGACTACTTTGCTTAGACTAATCCTAGGGCAGGAGCTCCCGTCTGAAGGTGCAATCTGGGTGTCTCCCGGGGCAAGGATAGGATATATGGATCAGCAGTTAGAGAACCTCGATCCGAAATTGTCAGTCTTGGAGGAGGTCTTGAGTAATTCCAGGCACCGAACCCCTGAACTGATAACTAAGGTCAGAACCATGCTTGGGTGTTTCCTGTTCACTCCTGACGATGTGGAGAAGTGGATAGAAGTGCTGAGTCCAGGGGAAAGAAAGAGAGTTGCGTTTATCAAACTTCTTATGTCAAACCTAAATGTCCTAATCCTTGATGAACCTACTGAGCATCTTGACCTTTTGTCCAGGGATAAGCTGGAGGATGCGCTCGCTTCTTATGGTGGTACGGTAATCCTTGTGTCACATGATAGATATCTTCTGAAGAAGGTATGCACTAAATTGCTCTCCATCGAGAATCTGAAAATCCGAACTTACCTGGGTGGATTCGAGGAATATCATGAGAGGCGAAAGATGAAGGCGAGGCATCATAAGGCAAGGCTTCCCGCAGCTGGTGAAGCGCAGCGGAACCAAGAGGTGTTACCTGAAGTGCGCACTGAAGAGAAACTGCTGCTCGAGACTAAACTGGCAAGGCTAAACTCCCAGCTTTCTACGATGACAAAAGATGATCCCGCCTATCAGGATATAGAGAGGGAGTATTTTGAGATTGCCGGGCGTTTGCGGGGAAATACCAAGCGTTCAACCTGCAAACTTGAACCGATTTCGCATAGGACTGAATTGAGGAAGTGACAGCAGTGACCAAGCACAAGGAACAAGGTGATAGGAATCGCGACGCCGAAAAAAATGTTCACAGGCGATTTATGCAAGTCATAATGCAGATAGTTTTGATTACTGTATTGCTATTTGTTTCATCGGGTCAACTACTCTGGCCCTGGGCCTGGATTTATCTAGGTACATATGTAGCAGGGGTAATAGCCAACGTATTCATATTGCCCAGGACTGTAATTGAGGAACGCGGCAGATCCAAAGCAAATGTCAAAGAGTGGGACAAAGTAATTACAACGCTCAGCATCTTCCCGGGTTTGGGTCTATTTGTAGTAGCCGGATTGGATTACCGTTTTGGCTGGTCAACTAGGGTGAGTATTTGGATTCAGTTGGCTTCACTGGTCTTGATGATTCTTGGGTATGCTCTTTTTGCATGGGCGATGGTATCTAATCCCTTTTTTTCAACTGCTGTACGCATCCAGTTTGACCGGGATCACAAAACTGCAACGGGAGGGCCGTATCAATATGTACGCCATCCGGGATACCTTGGATTCATCGCAAGTAATCTTGCGACAGGATTGGTACTTGGTTCCCTTTGGGCTTTAATCCCCGGGGCAATTACGGCAGGATTGCTGATTATCAGAACTGCCTTTGAGGACAGCACGCTCCACAAAGAATTGGACGGATATAAAGAATATGCTGAAAAGGTGAAGTACCGGTTAATACCATGTATTTGGTGAATTAATGCAATCTACGATTGGTCCATATTTCTAAAGCATATCTTCAAAGAAAAGTGCTCTACAATGAGCAACTCACAAATAGCGGAAGAAACGGCTTGCTTCTTCAATAAGCGAGTGTCAGGTTATGAAGAGCATATGAAAGAAAGCTATACTTATCATGTAGTTGCTAAGGTCGCATTAGAGCACTCTACTGTCAATGAGATCGGAGAACAAAGCGATTAGGGGCTGGCTAAATGTGAGATGCATCGTTGGGGCCGGTGATCCTCAAATAGTTCTCTACTAGTAATGGGTGCTTTAAGAAAATTGTGGTAAAATAAATCGAACACTCCAAGAACGATTTCAAATAGAGCGGATCGGTAAGGAGAGAGGATATGCAAAGAATCTCTGGCAAGATGGCCTACCTGTACGAGACAGGCGTGGTCAAAAGGACCATTGTAGTGTGGATCGCGTTTCAAGCCATATTGTGGATAGTATTTGGTATCACATACTTTGCCAACCCCGACTCTTGGAGAGGCATTTATGACGCTGCGCATGCCGCCTCTAATTCTGATAGCTTGCTTAGGACTTTCCTCTTTATTATTGGAAACAACCTAATACTCTTCTTGCTTATTGCTTTGGGCAATATCTTTGTTCGATTCGGCCCGTTCACTCCCGGACTACTGATTCTGGCGCTCCAAGGAGTCATGATCGGACTTATGGCTGGGGCTAATTCCTTCGAATTTCCCTTTGCAACTGTTTGGGATGCGAATATCCGGTATCTTAAAGTAGGACTGTGGGAAACAACGGCTTATGCCCTGATATGTGCAGCAACTCTTACAAAGTCACTAAACATCGCCAGTACCTTCCCTGCAAAACAGTGGACCGAGACAAG
>DGZL01000106.1 GCA_002398515.1 Firmicutes bacterium UBA4981 | reverse complement strand
TTTCAGTGGTCGATTGGCTCACCTAGTGAGCCAATCAGGGGGATTTGAAGGCTTCCATACGGTCGATTGGCTCACCCAGTAAGCCATTCAGGAGGACTTGAAGGCTTCCAGACGGTCGACTGGCTCACCCAGTGAGCCAATCAGGGGGATCTGGTGGCTTCTGTGTGGTTGATTGGCTCACCCAGTGAGCCAGTCAGGCGGATCTGATGGCTTCCGTGTGGTCGATTGGCTCACCCAGTAAGCCAATCAGGCGGATCTGAGGGCTTCCGGGTGGTCGATTGGCTCTCCTGGAGAGCCAGTCCGAAGATGGTATGCTTTGGTAATTGCTCCCTTTGAGTATTTACGCCGGTTCAGCACATATTACGCTCTATGGCCTGCGGAATTCCTGTCGCATTCGTCGTCTGTGTTATCCCATGCCTGAATGCAGCAGTAAGAGACGGTAGACTGAGGTGGTGAAGAACAGCCTGGCTGCGGCAGTCAAAGGTGGCAGAGTGGGGCTATGAAGGCGGATGCGACTATAGCAATGAAGGAAATCCATGTGCTTTGGAGAAAACAATTATGTTAGACTAATACAGTGATATTGGTTATTTGATTATTTTAATACGGATGGAGGGTTTAGACAAAATGACCACGACAAGAAAAATTCCAACAGGTATCTCTGCAAGACACGTCCATGTTTCCCAAGAACACCTGGAACTCCTATTCGGGCCAGGCCACAAGCTTACTTCCATCAAAGCCCTGACCCAACCGGGGCAATTCGCAGCAGATGAGAGAGTCACCCTCGTGGGGCCGAAAGGAGTCATTCAAAAGGTTAGAATACTTGGCCCTGTTAGGAAAGCAACACAAGTGGAAATATCCAGGACTGATTGCTACGCTTTGGGAGTTGCCTCTCCGGTTCGTGAATCCGGCGACATAAAGGGAACTCCGGGTATTGTCATCATCGGGCCGTACGGTCCTGTCAAGATAGAGCAAGGAGTCATTGTGGCGAAGAGACACATTCATTTCACGCCTGAAGACGCCAAAGAGTTCGGAGTCACCGACGGCCAAAAAGTGATGGTGAAGACAGAAGGGGAAAGACCCCTGATATTTGATGATGTAGTCGCACGTGTAAGAGAAGACTTTGCCCTTGACCTGCATCTGGATACTGATGAAGCCAACGCTGCCGGATTAAATCAGGGTGATATGGTTACCATTCTAGATGATGCTGCTACATCAGCCATAAGGAGAGCCTAGGAGACCGAATAGGAGATGCCACTGCATCAATCATGAGGAAAGCAGGGGGAGACTGAATAGGAGGTTACCTATCCCATGATAGGAACAGCGCTTCTCAAGCTTCTCGAGAGCATGCTTCGAGGAGAGCATGCTCTCGCATATACAGAAGAGATTACCAGGTTCCACAGGGCTATGGGGTCCTCTGACTATCAAGAAGCCATCCGCTTTATCAGAGACAAACTGGTGGAATGGAATCTTGAGAAGACAGCCGTTGAGAGATATCCGGCTGACGGACTCACGACATACCAAACATGGACACCCCCTCCCGCATGGGAACCGGTGAGAGCCGAGCTTTCCTTGGTTCACCCGGAGGACCGGCACATCTGTAGCTTCGAAACTGAGCCTGTGTGCCTAGTTTTCGGCAGCACGTCCACGCCTTCGCAAGGCCTCATTCTTGATGTTGTTGATATAGGAGACGGTGTCGGCGATCAGGCGTATTCAGGTAAAGAAGTCTATGGGAAAGTAGTCTTGACGTCGGGAAGCAGTCGCAATGCATTTCGGTTTGCTGTCAAGAAACGAGGAGCAATAGGAGTTCTCACTGATTACATGCCGAGTCAGAATCCTTCAATCAAGCGAACTCCTTGCGATCTCCCTGATGCTGTCAGTTATGCAAGTTTTCCCGTGACTGATGAGGACATAGGAAAGACAGCGTTCGGATTTTCTCTTTCACTAAGACAAGCACAAGAGATTCGTCTGCTACTCAAGAACGGACCGGTCAAGATCAAGGCTCAGGTAGAAGCAGACCTTTTCCCCGGTGAAATCCAAGTGCTCACCGGGATCATCCCTGGTACTGAGAAGAAAGGCGAAGTTCTCATCATTGCTCATCTTTGCCATCCAAAGCCAGGGGCGAATGATAACGCCAGCGGGTGCGGACTTGCAATGGAGCTTGCACGAACCATATCTGCCGCCATAGACCATGGGAAACTCACCAGACCTAAACATAGTATTAGGTTTATGTTTGTCCCTGAGATGTACGGCACAATCGCATACTTGGAGCGACATCCCAGCCTATCGAAGAAAATCAAAGCAGCTGTGAACCTTGACATGGTGGGAGAAGCCAGAGAAGCCATGTCTGTCGCGAATCTGGTAAGCGCTCCATGGAGCCTACCTTCAGCTTTGAATGATGTGGCCGGCTTTTATATGGAGCTTGTAGCAAGACGCGGTGAGAGTTTCGGCAGGGCGGAGAAGGGAATTGCATGGCTCTATGATATCACCGGCTTCAGCGGTGGATCTGACCATTACATCCTTGTGGATTCCTCATATGGTATTCCTTCTGTCTATATAGGACACTGGCCTGATAGGTTCTACCACACCGGTATGGACACAATTCAGATGGTAGACAAAGAAGAACTGCTCCGCTCGGGACTTGTGACTGCAGCAACAGTCCTGACATTCGCTGACCCGTGTCAGGGTAATATCAAGCTAATGTATAGCCTGGTTGCGTCAGGTGCAGGCCAACGAATTGCCAAGTGCATGGACGAGGCCGGTCTTAAGACTTTGACATACGCGAATCAAGGCAAGACGGAAGCTGAAGAGGCAGCGCTCACGCTCACCGCTTACGAACGCGGACGGATTCTCCTTGAAAAGGAGCTTGCTGCCGTGGATTCCGTATTACGTTGTGTTCCCAAGGCTAATGTCGCTGAAGCACGAAAGATAGCCAAGATAATCAAAGGCAATCTTAGGACAAGCTTTAAGACTTCTTACGAGAAGAACAGACTGATTACAGGTATTGATGAGTCGGCTCGCCATGGTCAGGTTCTGAAGAAATCCGATTCCTTTCAAAACCAAGTCTACTCCAGGGTGTTTCGCGGGCCTCTTAGCCTTGACTATTTCTATGGACGCATAGACGAAAAACGTCGTGAACACTATCATAAGCGAGAGAGGGATGACCCTAGCTTTCAATGGAGGTTAGTGGAGGTCATAAACTTCATGGACGGCAAGAGAACCCTTGGGGAAATCGCATCTCTTGTCTCCGCAGAGTATCCTGGGCTTCTTCTCGATGACCTGAAAAGCTTCATCAAGGATCTCAAAGCGGCGGGGCTCATAAGTCCCGTGCAAGAAACATGAGTGGAGACAGGCTTACAATCATCCACATAGACATGGATGCGTTCTTCGCTGCCATAGAGCAGCAAGCCAATCCCGACCTGCAAGGGAAACCCGTGATTGTCTGCGGAGACCCTGACGGCAGAGGCGTGGTGGCTACTGCATCCTACGAAGCGCGCATGTTCGGGGTTCGGTCAGCTATGCCTGTAAGGGAAGCCAAGCGCCTTTGTCCACAGGCCGTACTCGTCAGAGGTCGGCATTCCCTTTACGGGCAGGTCTCAAACCGCCTTCTGGAAGTGTATCGTAAGTATACTCCGACAGTTGAACCTTTCTCCATAGACGAAGCCTTCCTTGATGTTGCAGGCTGTGAACGTCTTCACGGAGACGCACATGAAATAGCCCAAAAGATCAAGACTGAGGTCAGAGAAAGCTTCGGGCTTTCCTGTTCCGTGGGTATAGCTCCTTGCAAGCTCTTGGCAAAAATGGCCTCTGACATGAATAAGCCTGACGGGCTTACAATCATCCGGTCTGAGGACATAGCAGGTGTCGTATGGCCTCTTCCTGTACGGAAGCTCTACGGGGTAGGGGAGAAGACATCGCAAGCCTTGGAGTCGTTGGGCATCAGGACAGTGGGGGCTTTGGCGAAAATACCGGTAGAACTACTGACAGAGAAGTTCGGGGAAACCGGCCGCCTCCTCCGTAACATTGCTTCCGGTATAGATAACAGCCGTGTTAACCCTGCCATTTGGGAGATGCCGAAGTCCATAGGGCACGAGACCACGCTGACAGAAGACTCCGGCGATGAGGCCTTCATCCTCACCTGTATCTTGTCCCTTTCCCAGCAGGTAGGTCGGCGGTTACGTCAGCAAGAACTCGTAGCAAGGACAGTGACCTTGAAACTTCGCTACTCTGACTTTACTACATTGACACGGGCTAATACCTTCTCATTCTTCACATGCCTTGATGAGGACATATATCGAACAGCCAAAGGACTTTTCCTTTGCCACTGGAATCAGCTGAGAAAAATCCGCCTGGTAGGAGTAACTGTATCAAGTCTCTCGTCAAAGCATGATTTCATGCGCCAACTTGCGCTTTTTGAGGAGGATGAAAAGAGGCGACGCGTTACAGCAGCCATGGACAAGGTCCGTGATAGATTCGGCGAAAACGCCATTACACGCGCAAGTCTTATCAGGCCTGGTAAAAGGCTGAAGAAGAAGGAGACGGAACGCACAGAGGGAGGTTGTGGCATATGATTTTGGTAGGCACATCCGGTTTCAGCTATAAAGACTGGGTAGGAGTGTTGTACCCGGAAAATACCAAAAGCGCTGACATGCTCGAGCTCTATGCCCGGATATTCCCCTCGGTAGAATTGAATTTTACATATTACCGGATGCCCTCAACAAGGACAATCCAAGGGCTTGTTGGAAAAGTCCCGGATGACTTTGAGTTTTGCGTCAAGGCCAATAAGGCCATGACTCACGAGATAGATGCAAATGAAGATCCCGGGCTTTGCAGAGAAACATTCAGTGACTTCATGGAAGCACTCAAGCCTATGACTGACCAGGGGGTCCTCGGATGTATCCTTGCCCAGTTTCCGTGGAGTTTCAAGAACACCCGATCCAACACCGAATATGTGTTGCAGTTTAGAGATCTACTATCTGACGTCCCGGTTGTGGTGGAGTTTCGAAATGCACGATGGATTAGTGATGAGACCTTTGATTTGCTACGCTCTCACAATCTTGCGTTCTGCGCAGTTGATGAGCCGAAACTCCCGGGACTTGTACCGCCGATTGCCAAAGCCACCTCTGAATTGGGCTATGTAAGATTTCACGGTCGAAATGCAAAGAAATGGTGGAAACACAGTCATCCCGGAGAACGATATGATTACCTGTATTCAGAGGCTGAACTCAAAGAGTGGATCCCTAAGATTCAAAAGGTCGCGGACAAGACTAAAAAGACATATGTTTTTTTCAATAATTGTCATTCGGGTCAAGCTGCCGATAATGCACGTATGCTCCAGGCTATGCTTGGACTGGAATTATGAGGAGTTATTCCCATGAAGAAGAATCGGGCTTAGCAGGAATCTATACCATGGTCGAAGAAACTCTAATTTTATAGGTATTACGCTAAGTGAGCATCTTTTGGCCCGATTATTACATTCAGAGGATTATGGGGGAAGAAGAGCTGTGAACATAAGAAGACACTTTCTTGGAACTAAGATTGCCGGAATTGCGGTACTTGTCATTGTCTTGTCTCTCCTGGCCGGCACATGGGGAGTATCAGCGGAGGAGCTTAGCATTGAGGGCTTATTGAAGCAGATGTCTCTTGTGTCTGCTCATGTAAAGGATTTCGAGTGTATCCTGGAATCTGTCTATAATAGACAGGGTGTAAGCGAGACTGTCGTAGCGAAAGTCACATACAAACGTCCTGACAAGTACAGCATAACCTACTTGGCTCCTGCAGCCTATGAAGGCACTCAAATAGTGCAATCAGGCAGGACAGGTGTGGTAGTCAACAAGGACGGCACTTGGAAGGCGTATGATTCACTGACAGTGCAAGGCCTTGAGACCCTCAACTTCATGCTGCGGTTTGCAAAAGATGACATTGGGCGGACATACAATGTCACCCTCAGCGATAAGGTGAATATGGAAAATAGGATCGCTTATGTAGTGGTTGCAGAGAATCAATTGGAGCCTCAAGAGGAGCCTGAGGTCTTCTGGATTGATAACGTGAAGTACTTGATTCTCCAGGCAGAAACAAGTGATATTCTCGGGGAGCGCACGTTTCTGAAGCTTAAGAAATCAAATGTGAGCGGCAAGGGGAATTGGGATAGCTACATACTGACAGTGCTGGATCTCAAAGGAGACGTACGCGGTGAGATCACATTAACTCAGGTTGAGAGAGGATTATACCTTCCTACCCAAGTCAACCTGCTAACAGACTTTGGAAGCATTGACCAGGTCATGAAAGACATCAAGATAAACACAGGCGCAAAGGATGAGGCCTTTATCGTAAAAGAAGCTGAAGAAATGAGGGCCAAACTGAAAGAAGCTGAATCAGCATATTCCAAGAAAAAGTATGACAAAGCTCTCATAGCCTACAAGCGCGTTATTGAACTGGATCCGGAGAACATCCAAGCCAGATGCAACCTGGGACTGTGCTACTGGCTGACTGATGATGTAGATGAAGCCGTTGATACGCTTGAGACAGTGCTGGTAAAAGCCTCGGGCTATCTGCCTGCTTACAACAATCTCGGGTTTATCCTTTCAGATACGGGACGTGACATCAAAAGGGGAATAACCCTTCTTGAGACCGCGGCAGACGGAGATCCCGCAAACCCAGTCTATATGGATAGCTTAGGATGGGCCTATTTTAAGTCCGGCAATTTGGATGAAGCCAAACTGACAATACGCAGGGCATTACTGTTTGACAATCTCTTTCCTGATAAGAAAGCCCTGGCAACTGCCCACTACCATCTGGCGTTGGTGTACGAAGCCATGGAAAGAAAAGCAGATGCAATTTCGGAGCTTCAAAAAGCCCTGCAAGAGGAACCGTTTAACTCAAAGTATAGAAACGAGCTTTCAAGACTCCGCCGGAATTGACTCTGGGGCGCATACTCATTTGACGCGTGTTGATTTTAAGGCGCAATTAGAAGTATAATGCTCCTTGGGAAAGGAGGCGCACGTCATGCCGATTTTTGAGTTTGAGTGTAGAAAGTGCGGCGCCAAGTTCGAAGAATTACTGAGGTCTTCTGATAGCTCCAACGTAACTTGTCCCGATTGTGGAAGCGATGAAATCAAGCGCCTTATGTCAACTTTCGCGTGTAGCGGAGGAAGCGGTTTCAAAACGAGTATTCCAGGTTCAGGCGGGTGCGGATCATGTAGCGGCGGTTCGTGTAGCACTTGTCACTGACAGATATCGGACATGCCGATTGGATTAATCTGTGATGCGAGCCTGAGGCCTGAGACTCCTGTAGAACCCTCAGGCTTGTTTTATTCATGGAATCGGGATAGGGTAGGGGAGTTACCTATATGAAAATATCTTCCCTATAGACTCGGGAAGGTGATCTCAAATAAGCAGATCTCTGACTATGCATGACATAACTGAAAAAGCTCTTGAACTCGGGTTTAGTTCGGTTGGCAAAGTATCACCGGAACCTCTGTTCGGATGGAGCAGGGAAGTGACAAAAAGAATTGATGAAGGCCTAATCCCAGGTGAAGCATGGTTTAAGCGCAACTTAAAGCATGCTTTCGACGAAGTTATGCCTAATGCCAGGCAAGCACTTATTGCAGTAAGATCTTATAAGCCTTTTGCTGAACCTTTTCCACCGGCTATAGCTGCTTATTCAGCCCACTATCGCGAGTATCCCAATTGCCTGAGATCAGTTGAATCCTTAGCCGAGTGGCTACGACAGATGGGCATAAACGCGGTAGTTTGCTCGAAACTTCCGCTTAAACCCCTTGCAGTAAAGGCCGGACTTGGAGTATCAAGACGTAACTCCTTAGTATATTCTGAAGCCTCAGGTTCCTTTATGACCTTATTCGGAGTGGTAATTGACACAGAAATAAGAGGGAATACTCTTGCCGATGAGTCCGGCAACGAAGCATCGGACTGCGCTGAATGCAATACATGTGTCAATCAGTGCCCAACCGGGGCAATAATGCCAAAAGGCGCCATAGACCTCACAAAGTGTATTAGAGATCACATGGGCTCAGGCAGAGTGGTTCCTCCTGAAATCCGACAAGCCTACGGTGTAAGGCTGATCGGATGTGAAATATGTCAACGCGTCTGTCCGAAAAATGCCCACGTATTACGGAATGTGTCGTTACCGCCTCGTGAAGAACTCGAAATATTCTCATTGCCGAAGCTCCTGGATTTAAATGAACCCTCATGGAAACTGACCTTGGAGAATATCTCCGGCGTTATCGGCAAAAACTATGCTCGCAAAAATCGAATACTGGGAGACACAGTGATTGCTGCAGGAAACACCAAAGACCCAAGCCTCCTAAAATACCTTAATGAAACCCTGAAATATCCTCATGTTCCGGTGCGCGCCCATAGCGCATGGGCTGCGGGAAGAATCGGAACTCCCGACGCAGAGAAGATCCTCACAAATGCCCTTCATGAAGAGAAAGATCCACAAGTGATCTCAGAGATTAAATTCGCTCTAGGAGAAGTACGCTAACAAATAGCTTCCGGGAATAACCACTTGCCAGG
>DGZL01000093.1:11663-20623 GCA_002398515.1 Firmicutes bacterium UBA4981 | reverse complement strand
TTCTCATGCTCAACGAGCAAGAGCTTTTCCAAGGCACCATCCCTCCTCAAATTTTCAGTTTTTGCCTGCAAAGTATTTTATTCTCCAAAAGCCTGCAAAAATCCTTCTGATCAAACCCGCTCGCCCAAGGCAGCATCGGACATTTGTTAACCCGGTCTTTGCCCTATCAGTCATGGCCTGCAACATCATTTTCAGATAAAAATTGCCCCCGGGTTAACTGCGAAACCCAGGGGCAAGGTTCAGTTTCTTTGCGTGTTTTGCAAAGCTTGGATCAGCTTTACTCACTGCAATCGTGCCTCTGGAGGCCGGTGAATTTATCCGTGGGATTTGTCACCGTCCAACATAGGGATCTTAATGTTCTGCTTCCGCGCAGTCTCTATAGCCTTGTCATACCCTGCGTCAGCATGACGCATCACTCCGGAACCGGGATCCGTGGTGAGCACCCTCTCCAGCCTGAAGTCTGCCTCATCACTACCGTCTGCGACGACCACCATTCCTGCATGGATTGAGTAACCTATCCCTACGCCCCCGCCGTGATGGACAGAGACCCAGGAAGCCCCGGACACCGCATTCAAGAGCGCATTCAAGATGGGCCAGTCAGCTATAGCGTCGCTCCCGTCTTTCATCCCTTCCGTCTCTCGGTTCGGAGACGCGACTGAACCGGTGTCAAGGTGATCTCGGCCAATTACTATGGGAGCTGATATCTCTCCCTTTCTAACCAGCTCATTGATGGCCTTGCCGAACCTTGCCCGCTCACCGTACCCCAACCAGCATATTCTAGCCGGCAAACCCTGAAACTGCACCTTTTCGCGGGCAAATTTAATCCATTGAGTCAGGTGCCTGTCTTCTGGAAATTCCCTTAATACAACCTCATCCGTCTTATGGATATCAGCAGGATCCCCGGAAAGCGCCACCCACCTGAAAGGCCCTTTGCCTTCACAGAAGAGGGGACGAATGTAAGCAGGCACGAATCCGGGATAGGAAAACGCGTCCTTGACCCCTGCGTTGTACGCTTGCTGCCTTATGTTGTTACCATAATCGAACGCTACGGCTCCCCTGCATTTCATGGCGAGGATTGCCTTAACCTGAACCGCCATGGATTTCATGGCTCGTTCTATATATTGCTTGGGATCACGTTTTCGCAAGGCCTCAGCCTCAGCCAAAGAAAGACCCATAGGAATATAACCGCCTAAGGGATCATGAGCCGAAGTCTGGTCTGTAACTACGTCAGGAATCACTCCGCGTTCTACAAGCTCAGGATAGGTCTCAGCTGCATTGCCAAGCAAAGCTATGGACAGGGGTTCTTTCTTCTCTTGTGCTTCCCGGGCAAGCTGTATAGCCTCATCAATACTTGTTGTCATCATATGACAATACCCGGTCTCCAGCCTTCGTCTTATATGCTCCTCATTCACCTCGACTGCGATGACAACCCCGTCATTCATGGTAACAGCCAGAGGCTGAGCTCCCCCCATCCCGCCTAAGCCGGCAGTGAGAATCAGTTTTCCTGCAAGACTGCCTCCATAGTGCTGTCTTGCAGCCTCGGCGAAGGTCTCATACGTTCCTTGTAAGATACCTTGGGTACCAATGTAGATCCAGCTCCCTGCTGTCATCTGTCCGTACATGGTAAGACCCATCTCCTCGAGCTCCCAAAAAGTCTCCCATGTAGCCCACTTAGGGACAAGCATTGAGTTGGATATCAACACCCTTGGGGCAAGCTCATGAGTACGAAACACGCCTACGGGTTTCCCTGACTGCACCAAAAGAGTTTCATCATTCTCCAGCCCTTTGAGACTCCTGACTATCGCTTCAAAGGAATCCCAGTTCCGTGCTGCCTTACCCCTGCCACCATACACAACAAGCTCAAGAGGATTCTCTGCTACATCAGGATCCAGGTTATTCATGAGCATCCGCATGGCAGCTTCCTGCTGCCACCCTTTGCACGAAATTACAGAACCCCTTGGAGCCTTCACTACCCGTGACACATCCTTCGCCCCCTGCATATCAAATTGAAACGGGCAAGGTCTCTATTTACATTAAAGTCCTTGCCCGTTCTTGACCCACGACAACTATTATGCTCCGCCCGGACTTTCTGCAAGCTTCGGCGGTCTCGCGGAGACCCTGGCTTTGCCTGGGCCGACTTGTTCTCCTGTGCCTACTCCCTCATCTATGGAGATTGCAGCTGCAACGTCGGCGGCTGTCGTTTCCGCATCTTCAGCAACTACGTCAACCCTGTCTGAGAGCACCTCGTCGATCTCATCTCCGTTAAGCGTCTCTCTTTCTTTCAGGGCATCCGCAAGTCTAATCAGTTTATCCCGATTACTTGTCAGAAGACTCCTTGCTTGCTCATAGGCTTCTTCCACAATCCTGCGCACCTCACGGTCAATTAGAGCGGCTACCTCTTCGCTGTAGTCTCTGTCATGACCCAGGTCGCGTCCGAGGAATACAGTCTCCTCGCGACGGCGTCCGAGGGACAGAGGACCTAATTCCTCGCTCATACCGTACTCAGTGACCATCTTGCGGACTACCTTTGCAACCCTGCTCAAGTCGTTTTCCGCACCGGTAGATATCTCATTGAATGTGATTTCTTCAGCCACTCGGCCGGCAAGGGTCACCACTACGCTGTCAAGGATTTCAGACTTGGTCCTGAAGAACCTATCCTCTTCCGGAAGCATCAGCGTATACCCGCCCATTCTCCCTCGAGGAATTATCGATACTTTCTGGACAGGATCCATATTTGGCAGCAGTTTTCCGACTAGAGCATGCCCTGCCTCGTGGAATGCCACTAAGTCTTTTTCCCTGTCACTCATGACCCTGCTCTTCTTCTGCGGGCCTGCTATGACTCGGTCGATAGCCTCATCACAGTCATCCATTGAAATCTTCTTGCTCCCACGCCTTGCTGCCAAAATTGCAGCCTCATTAAGGACATTTTCCAGGTCAGCCCCGGCAAACCCCGGAGTTCTCTGGGCTATGACCAGAAGATTCACATCTTGCGATAGAGGCTTATTCCTTGCGTGAACCTTCAAAATCGCCTCTCTGCCCTTGATATCCGGCATATCCACTACTACTTGCCGGTCAAAACGTCCCGGCCTAAGCAAGGCGGGATCAAGCACGTCAGGCCTGTTTGTCGCAGCCAGGAGTATTATGCCTGTATTCGACTCAAACCCGTCCATCTCCACCAGGAGCTGGTTCAGTGTCTGTTCCCTCTCGTCATGTCCTCCGCCGAGGCCTGCCCCACGCTGCCTGCCGACAGCGTCGATTTCATCAATAAACACAATACACGGAGCGCTTTTCTTGGCTTGCTCAAAAAGGTCTCGCACCCTGGAGGCGCCTACACCTACAAACATCTCCACAAAGTCTGAGCCGCTTATGATGAAGAACGGGACCCCTGCCTCACCTGCAACAGCTCGTCCAAGAAGAGTCTTGCCGGTCCCGGGAGGCCCTACCAGGAGAACTCCCTTCGGTATCTGAGCTCCAAGGTCCACAAACTTCCTGGGATGCTTGAGGAATTCCACGATTTCTGCAAGCTCCTCCTTGGCCTCGTCAACCCCGGCTACATCAGCAAATGTGGTTTTTCCGCGCTCCTCTATATGCAGCCTTGCCCTGCTCTTTCCAAAAGAAAGAGCCCTGTTGCCTCCGCCCTGCATCTGATTAAGAAGAAAGAACCACAATCCCACAAGGAACAACATAGAAATAACCTGGGGCAATATCGTATACCACCACGGCGGCGTGGGTTTTGGTTCAGCCACTACCTCAATTCCTGCAAGCAGACTTTCTCTATCCTTTAGTTTATCAGTGACAAGGGATATGTCCGGCACGTAAGTTTCGAAATCTTCACCGTTCTTCAAGCGTCCCTCGACCTTGTCGTCACCGATTATATGGAGCTCTGTAATATTGCCGGAATCAAGGTTATTCATGAATGTGCTCAAGCTAATCTTTCTTGGTGTCGCTTTCTGACCGTAAAAAGTGCTGGCGATAGACACGGTCATAAGGCCAAGTAAGAGCCATAGCCCGAGCGTTCTTAATGCCTTGTTCAATTGATCTCCTCCCATTGGTCACCACCTGGCATCGGTCGCATTGGCACCTAGGTCTTGAAACCTCCCTAAAGTGAGAATTAAGCAATAATTTGCAAGCACATTATAACACACGGTATTATTGATCACAACTGAGATACCTGCACGTCGCTCTGAGGTGAAGGACCTTCTCGGTACGCGACGAAAGCTTGGCAAAATCGCTTACGCATAGCCCAACTACCCAAAGAATTTCTTTTCCCCATATAATAACGGGAATATCATCTCGTATGTTCCTGGATATCTTCTTATCTATGAAAATATCCTTCAGCTTCTTGCGCCCTTTCATGCCGAGAGGAGATAACCTATCGCCCGGCCTCCTGTTCCTCACAGTGATATTCTCATCAATAAGGCCCAGATCGAAATACGCCTCATCGTCATTAGTACAGGATATGGCATTTAGTAGGCCAGGCTTATCTTCAATATCAAATATGTCGGCCTCTATCGTGATACAAGCCTCGGGGATATCCGTTCTGCCGGGAACCTGCAACCTATACTCAAAAGGCGGGCTTCCCTTAGGCAGGCTTGCTTGAGATTTGACGCCTTCCGCCCACTCTATGATAATTCGCTCATAGTCTCGCCTAGCCTGGAGTCCGCCGGGCAATGAAATGCGTGACCCGGTCTTTCCTCTTCCCGCCAGTTCCAAGACTTTCTCCACATGTATAAACTGGAAGTCGTCGAGTTCACCGGCTAGACTGCATACGGCCTGTCTGATAATCCTCCTCTGAATCGCTATATGCTGCCGACCTAAACCGGGTATACTGATAACTACATTGTGAGGCAAGGTGACTTCCGCTATTTGTCCCAGTTTTTCATGGACTTTACATGAAATGTAATCCTCATCATCCTGCGCCAGCTCCGCAGTGTTGCTTAATGTCCGGACCACCCTGGGATTGTAGTCTTGCTCAAGCAGAGGAATGAGCTCATGCCTGATCCTGTTCCTAAGATAGACAGGACTTACATTCGATGCATCTATATAGTACACAAGCTGCGCTTCATGACAATACGAGCGAATCTCAGGAGGAGTCAAGTCAAGTAGAGGGCGGATTACGGTGATATCACCGGTTGAATCAAGAGGCCTTACCGCAGGTATTCCACCAAGCCCGCTCATCCCTGTCCCGCGGATAAGCCTAAGGAGAACAGTCTCAGCCTGATCTCCGGCGTGATGCCCCAACGCCACTTTGGAAGCGCCTTCATCCACAGCAGTGCGGCGGTAGAAGTCATAGCGCACATCACGCGCTGCAAGTTCTATGGACACTCTTGTCTTTTCGGCATACTCCCTTACGTCTACTGCCTCGACGGTACATCGGATGCCCAGTTTATCTGCGAGGCCTTCCACATAGTCTGCCTCTTCATCAGCGGCTTCCCCTCGAAGCATATGGTTTAGGTGAGCTACGTGAAGTGACACGCCGAATTCGTCTCTGAGTACATGCAACGCATGCAAAAGAGCTACTGAATCAGGCCCTCCGGAGACACCTACCACGACTTTATCTCCTGGAGCGAGCATGTCATAGCGTGTGATAGTCGATTTTACATTACGGATGAACCGGCCTTTTTCCGAATTCACGCTTCCATCCCACTCACTAGAAACGCCGGAGCGGCAATCGCCACAGGTCTTCACCACTTCTTGCCGAGGAGACTCCGCCTGATAGGGAAGCCTACATGAGATAGGGAAGCCTACATCAAATGATGGAGTCCCTACCGGATGAAGGCGCCTCTATCGAATGGGGGTGTTCATATGAGATCGGAAAGTCCCCACTGTATGAGGAAGCCCCCGGCAGATCTTGAGAATATTATAGCATAGGATTGAGTCTACATGGATAGACTCAGGTTTCTTAGTTGGGACGAGGTATCGTCTGAAGAAGATTCCTTTGGATTTCGTCTGCGAGACCTCCTCTTATAGATTCGAACTACAAGAACTGTCATGTCATCAGAAGTCTGTCCCCCTGAGTACTGCAGCGCACGGTTAAGAATCAACCGGGCTATTTCATCAGGACGCTCTGTGGTAACAGTCGAAATCAATCTCTCAACCCAGTCGTCAGGAGCATGTACAGGGGCAGCCGAACCACGAAGGCCTGCTGTGGAGTTCAGAACCCCGTCGCTGACCATGACTACAAGGTCGCCGTCACCCAGCTTCTGACGGGTCTTTTGGATTTCTATCGCGTCAAATATCCCTGCAGGAAGAGACGGGGATTCGACAGTCTTCACCGTTCGTCCCCGTTTGATGAAGCTCGGGGGTGAACCTGCCTTGATGAACTGGACTTCACCTGTGACCATATCCATAGTGGCCACGTCTAAAGTAGCAAATGACTCTCCGGGTGATCTGAGCAGAAGAATCAGGTTTGCGGTCTTTACTGCAAACTCATCGTCAAAGCCTGCTTCGAGGAGCCTTTCCAGCATGCTTACTGCTGTAGAGCTTTCTATCGCGGCGCCCTTTCCCGTTCCCATACCGTCACTGACAATGAACACTCCTCGCCCGTCAGCAAGTTCCAGTATAGAATGGGCATCCCCTGAAAGGTCCGCCCCATGTTTAGCTGACACTGCAACTCCGCCGGCAATGCCATATACTCTTGCCTGAGAGAACATTATCTCACAAGTAGGTTGTCCCGCTCTGTTCCCACATCTTGTCTTAGAGACTTCGAGGTCACGATTGAGAAGCCGGGAGATCAATGGGCCTACCGCGTTTCTACACTCCCGCTCGCCGCAGCACGCTGCCTTTTTGACAGTGACGTCAAGCCTCCCTCTCCTACGAGCCACAACACTGACTTCTGTGATTCCAAGTCCGAGACGGGAAAGCTCGCGCATGATCCTCTGTTCTGAACTGGTCTCCAGTTCAACGCAGGCCCAAACATCTTCACCCAGGCCGTCCAGGATTTCGGCGATCCCTTGCAACTGCCCGGAAAACATGTATCGCCCCTCAGCAAGCCGCCTGGCATATGCCAGATTGTGCCTGTAAGAACCTGTGGATCCATTTACGGCGGCCACAAGTCCAGGGACATTGAGACATTTCCAACTGAGCTGGTCTTTGACTTCAGCCACTTCTACTCGGGATCTTAACTCAGCAAGGGCTACGAGATTCAGCACATCTCGGAAGGTCCTGTGGAAAGCGTCGCCCCAGCAGAAAAGGTAAGCCCTGCACCTACTGCATACAGATGAGGAAATCTCATGTAGCATGTGAGCGACGTCCGCTCGTTCAGCCAATTCCGGATCGTATGGGACTTGCTTCAACATGGATGAAAGATCGTCAAATACTTTTGAGAAGTCCACCAGCTTCTGAGACAGAAGTTCCTGGACTCTCCTGGCATGCGCCTCCCCGCCTCCCCCCGACTGTCTGTGAAGAAGGGGCAGCAATTTGGCTACACTTTGCAACCCCTTTCGAGGGATGAGGAGGAACAGCAAGCCTGATGCACCTAACTCTGCAGCAAAAAGCAACACATTTCTCCTACCGGATACCTGGAACACAAGCAGTCCCGCCCCTGCGGTGAACCCGATGGCAGAAGCGATTTTGCCATAACTGCGCATACTGCCTGCCAGGAGCCCGCCGAGAGCATATGCGCCTACAATAGGCGGTAATCCCTGGCCTGATACGGCACATGCCAACCCGGTTAAGGCTCCTGCTGCAGCGCCAAAGGGTGCGCCTCCTGAATACGCTATGACAGTTGTTGCAATGCCGGCCGCTACCGGACCTAACGATACGCCCTTGAGCTCTATACCTGCGAGCCCCATGGTTATTCCTGCACACAATAATCCAAAGGAAGCTACTTGTTCAGGCCCCAGAGCTCCCCACTGAGGCAAGGCTGAGAATCCCCGGCCTACGCCGCCCCAGCTGAAGACTGCGGCAGCAAGCCCACCTATGACGGCTTCCAACGCTACTATCGCTATGGAAGGCTGGGATACGCCAAGGATTATTTCGAGAAACTGAGGCACTAGAAAACCGAATACCATTATGCTTATAGGCAGCAAGAAGGGCCTGGCTTCCACCCGACGGGAAAACACGCGTGCGAAAATTGCGACGAGAACCAGAGGGTTAACTGACCATATCGCGTCCGGGCCCAGAGTCAGCCCGGTTGTCCCCAGGAGAACACCAAACATCGTCAGCGGCGCGAAGGGACCGCGACACGCTGCCAGTACCCCAAGGTACGCTATGCCGAAGGGAGCGCCGGCGCCAAAACCCTTTGCTCGACCTAAGAGGATTCCTATCAAGGCGCAAAACACCGCTCCCGGTGAAAGCGCATGCATCCAAAAATCTCGAATCCGGTTGCCTCTGTTCGGGTCAACTCTGTTCCCATCAACTCCATTCCTGTCAACTCTATCCCGGTTACCTCTGTTTTCAGTGCGCCTCTGCCTAACTCCTGTGGAAGATATACGAACCCTCTTGTCCTGGCCTAGATAAACAGCATGCCCGGAACCACGAGAGGTTGCACGCGTGGTTTCTCTATCCATCCTCGGTTCCTCCTTTACTTGCCCACAGTAGGTTGTCCCATGATTCACTGACTGTTGCGATACTACCATAGACGTATGGGGAGAACCTGACGGAAATTGTACTCGTCATAATGGAATCTTGCGACACGCGATTCGTGGAATCTCCAAAAGTCAGCCTCCTCTTCCAAAGAGCGCCCTTGAACACCCGCTTGCATGTTAATGCCTGGCTACGCTGGGCATTACCGGCTTCATGCCTAGGACTAATCCGAAGCGAAACTCCTGAAAACAAGCCGTGTGGTGACTTGGCAAGACAATAGAAGATCATGACACATGAGTAAGGCATTTGACTGTTCTCGCCATATGATTTCCCGTTGACACCCTTCTGCTGACACCCTTCTGCTTCTATAGATGAACCTGAGAGCGGCAGAGAATCCACAACTCCACAGGGCTCTAGGGTCTTTTAAGGGTCTT
>DGZL01000093.1:11171-11378 GCA_002398515.1 Firmicutes bacterium UBA4981 | reverse complement strand
ATCACGATCTCGCCTTAAGGTGATAGGAATATCGAACACCTTATCGTATAAACGGGCCTCGAAAGGGGGCGTCTGATAGAAAATCGCACACTCATTTCAAAAACGTGTTCGAAAACATGATAGCCGGATAAGTCCATATTGAGTTAATGTGTCTATGCGAAAAGACCTGGCTGAAGGCAGGCTAGTAAACTCTGCAATGTATGGAAG
>DGZL01000093.1:0-10949 GCA_002398515.1 Firmicutes bacterium UBA4981 | reverse complement strand
GTGATCCATAAACACGATAGTTACGTCCATATGAAAAATCGAGTAAAGGCCTTCCGGAGAAGGTCAAACGAACGTGAGGAATCAAGCTCTTGCTATGGACGCAAGTAAAGCATGCGGTGTATACTAATACAACATGGGCGTCAAGTGGCCCCCACCTATATATTGAAGAATATGAATGTCACGCAGTATCTGGCCGGGATTGAGAGTCAAGGGAGAGATCGTCACGTGCCTAATGTGTTCGCGTTTCTGTCATATATATTAATAATGACGCTTACCCCGGGCCCAAACAACATGATATGCCTGGTAAATGGCAGCAGGTTCGGTTTCAGGCAGACGTTTCACTTCATTGCCGGGCTTTCCATCGGAGTGATTGCGGTAATGCTCGGGTGCAGCTACTTGAATCTCTCTCTGTCTAGATTTATCCCAAGTTTCAGGCCGATAGCTGAAGTCTTGGGCGGATTGTACATGCTATATCTGGCAGTGCGTATCTTAAGAAGCGATGAGACTACAGCCAATACAAACACCCATAGTGCAACTTTCGCTATGGGCGTCGGCATGCAATTTGTCAATGTCAAGCTGCTACTTTATGCCTTGACGGTTACTGCCAACTTCATTACCCCGTACTATGAGTCGTTCATAGCCGTATTTCTCATCTGTGTCTTCCTAGGCTGCTGTTCCGTTATGGCGGCTTCTTGTTGGGCTCTGTTCGGAACTGCGATTCAACGCTTTTTCGGACAGTACAGGAAACCATTGAACATGGGCATGGCATTACTTCTCCTTTACGCAGCGCTCTCCATATCAGGCATGCTACCTCGTATCGAACTTCTGCTTAAGTAAGACTTCAGGTAACTAACAACGCATATAAGTGCCCTATCGAGGCAGCCTGCAGTATCATTGACTCGTTGAAAGTAGGTTGACACTGAGAGAGCTCATTGAGACTCAAGATAATCCACAGCGCATATTAACGTTCGATGGACGCAGCCCGCAATATCGTTGACTCGTTGACAGTAGGATTGACACCGATATCCGCAGGCACGCCTTGCCCTTCGATGAGAGAACCGTCAGTGCGGTACTCCCGCCACCTGGAAACCTGAAACTTGAACCCGCTGACTTCGAGACGAAGAAGAACCGTCCTGCACATCTCTCGGCTACCCTGTCGTCGCCTCCGCCGTTTCCCCTCATGTCGATAATCAGCGCAACCCAATTCCTGCGCTTCATTACTCTCACTCTCCACAGGTAGGCATCCTTATCATTTGGCCTCATTAAGCCGATGGGCACTCATATGTCGCTCCAATTTCCTACGCCGACTAAGATTTCATGATTACCGGGTCTTACGCCTACTCATATCTCAAAGCTTCGATAGGATCCAGATTCGCTGCCTTATATGCAGGATAAACTCCAAATGCGACTCCTGAGAAAGACGCGGAAATAACTGCAACAGTAATGGAGAACAATGACACATAAGTAGGCCATTTAGCTATTTTCGCGATTAGGGCAGCCCCTGCCCATCCAAGGACGATTCCCATGGCTCCACCGACTAAGCAAAGGGATATCGCCTCAAACAGGAATTGTCTCAGGATATCGGCTTTCTTGGCGCCGACAGCTTTTCTTATCCCTACCTCGCGGGTGCGTTCTGTGACTGACACCAGCATGATGTTCATAACGCCTATCCCACCCACAAGCAAGGAAATACCGCCTATGCCTCCGAGAATCACAGTGAATATCCGCGCGATAGTCTCTGTAGTCTCCAAAATGGAAGCGCTGCTTACGACATTGAAAGAAGCGTCTTTACCATGACGCTGGGCCAGGACTTTCTCAATTTGATCCATAGCGTCTCTCACTTGCCTGACATCGCGCGCTTCACAAGATATGAATGCCACTTCGTCACTGCCTGTCATTCGCTTGGAGTGAGTAATCGGCAGATAGGCGGACATGTCAGAAGGATTCTCCCCAAAAATGGTCCTGCCTTGCTCCTTCATAACTCCCACTACAGCAAAACTCTGCCCGTTTACCTTCACTTTTGCGCCTATGGCACTCTCTTCGCCAAAAAGCTTATTTGCCAGACTCCCGCCGAGAATCGCCACCTGACGCTGTGCTCTGATATCGAGTTCTGAGAGGAATCTACCTTCCTTCAGGCCTGCCCCGTGCGTCGTTGAAAGCCCTTCATCTGTAAAGGTAGCACTTATGTTGTACCGGTCTTTGCCGTATTTCACCGTCACCAGTCCCATTCGTGACACACTGACACTGCCCACAGCAGGACACCCTTTGCGTATAGCTTGGGCATCCTCGTACGTCAATGACTTCCTCCGTGCTCCTGACATGGCCTCTCCGGCATAATCCGGCTGTACGAAAATGAGATTGGAGCCAAGCCCCGCCAGTTCCATTGTAACCAGCCTTCTCCCGCCTTCTCCTATGGACATCATGGCGATCACCGACGCAATCCCGATGACTATCCCAAGAAGGGTAAGGGCTGACCGCAACTTATTCGTCTTCAAGCTGGACAGCGCAAGCTTCATACATTCATAGAAGGTCATTTGACTTCTCCATCCCCCTCTTCTTCTCTCGCCGTCCTTCTGCCGACATCGGATCCCTTTCCTTCCCTGACAATCAGTCCGTCCCTTATTTCCACAAATCGCCCTGTCATAGCTGCTATTTCCGGGTTATGAGTAACAACTATTATGGTTATTCCTTGTTCATGAAGCTCCTTTAGCATCCTGATAATCTCAAGGCCGGACTTGGTGTCCAGATTCCCTGTAGGTTCATCCGCCAGTATGATAGAAGGCTCTGTTACCAGCGCCCTGGCAATTGCCACTCTCTGCGCTTGGCCGCCGGAAAGCTCATTCGGCCTATGATTTGCGCGTTCAGCCAGTCCTACCTTCTCCAGGGCACCCAAGGCCCGCTCTGTGCGGGCAGAGGATTGAACACCGGAGTACACAAGAGGAAGCTCAACGTTTTCTAAGGCTGTAGCGCGAGGTAAGAGATTGAAGGTTTGAAACACGAACCCGATTTTCTTATTGCGAACTTCGGCAAGCTCGTCATCGGACAGCTTGCTTACCACTCTCCCGTCGAGAGAGTAACTGCCGCTTGTGGGCCTGTCGAGGCACCCAAAAATATTCATAAGCGTGGACTTGCCGGACCCTGAAGGTCCTATGATAGCCACGGACTCACCGCGCTCCACCCTGAGGGACACTCCTCTTAGTGCTGCTACCTGGACTACGCCGGTATCATAAACCTTCTCTACGTCCTTTGCGTCAATCATGTAGTGTCACCTTACTTCACCTTACTCAGCCGCACTTGCTTGCCATCACCAAGCTGCTTAAGGGCGTCGTAGTCACCAATTACCACACAGTCACCGGTTTCGATTCCTTCAAGAACTTCTACGTCTATCGCATCTGTAAGCCCGGTAACCACCTGAGCCACGCGAGCTTTGGAATCTGCCTCGTCAACCACAAAAACCGCTTCTTCACCGTCTCGCTGGACAATAGCTTGTATCGGCACAACCAAAGCGTTCTCCTTGGAATATGTAGCAATTTCTACGTCCGCGCTCATCCCGGCACGGAGGTCCTCTCCCGGCTCCTCGATGTCTATTAGGACGGGAAACCCAGGTGTGATACTGTCGTAAACTGCTTGAGGAGCAATCTCTGAAACCACGCCGAGGAATTCCTCATCCCAAATGGCGTCTGTGGAGAACGTTGCACGTTGCCCCACTCTTACTCTAGCGATATCCGTCTCATCCACTTTGGCTCTTACCCTCATACCTCCGGCGTCGGCAATAACGGCAAGGGGCATACCTTCTGTAACCACAGCCCCTTCCCTTACCGAAACACCGGTGACCACGCCGTTTTCAGGTGAAGTCACCGTAGTCTTGGCAAGAGCTGCCTCAACCAACCGAAGACCGGCATTTGCCTGGGCAAGGCGGGCCTTTACCGCTTCCCTGCTCTTCTCCTTCGAAGCCTCTTGCTCCTTGGCAAGAGCTAATGCTATCTCAGCCTCGCTTACCTGGGCCTCAGCAAGCTCCACTTGCTCTTTCGCGGGCTGCTCACAAAGAGCCTCATACTGCTTCTTTGACGCCTGATATTGAGCCTTTGCGCTTTCAACCCTTGCCCTTGCATCTTCCAAAGCAGCCCTTGATACAGCCCCTTCCTCATAGAGGGCTTCCATTGCCTCAAGTTGACGCATCCCATCCCTTACCGTGATATCTGCTTGAGCGAGTTGGGCTTCAGCCTGGGCAATCTGGGCTTCAGACGGGCCTTTCAGGAGATCCTGAAGTCTTACTTTTGCCGCCTGAAGCTGGGTCTCAGCCTGTCGAATAGCTAAGGTTTTGCCGGATTCTCCTGCAACCTGCGACTCGAGCTGCATAAGCTCTGCTTCGACTGCTGCTACTTGAGCCTTAGCTTGCTGTAACTGCGCTTCGAGGTCTTGCTTCTCAAACTTTGCGAGTCGCTGTCCGATCTTCACGGTGTCGCCTTCTTTGACATAGATCTCTGACACCTTTCCTGTAACCCCTGCCCTGACTTCAACTGTCCTGGCAGGCTCAATTACTCCCTGAGCAGACACAGTGACAGTGAACGGTCGCGGCGCAATCTTGACACTGTCTACCGCGATGACAGTCTTGTCTTCACCCAGCCTCTTTCCTGCGACAATAGTCGCTATACATATGAGAACAAGCCCGACTATTACTATGGTAACCCTTCGTCCCGCCAATTCAGGTAACCCCTTTCGCTTGCCATATCCTATATTACTTATTCTAATACTTTTTTCAGACTCTGTCCTATTCTCCCTACATTTAGGTCTGTCTTTCTCATTTCGCTCATTGTTCCTTTATTCCCTGCACAGCATGGTTCGAATCAGAGGCTTTCTTCCTTTTGACATCTCGCTCCCAAAACAAACAGCAGTCTTAAGTTAGACCGTTCTTCAAAGGAAAAGCCTGGTTTATGATGAATATATGGAATAATCTCTGTAACCGTAGAAAAGGAGTTGACCCTTATCATGTCCAATCCTGATTCTCCACGGGACAAGAGTCTCCTTGCCCGTGCAGTAGGCGTACTTGCAGACCCCGAACCCACCTTTCAGGATATTGTCAAAAGCCCGGATTATGTTGTACCCATTGTATTTATTGTCCTTGCAGGAGCGCTGGGCTTAGTTCCTGTGGCTCATACTCTCAAGACTATGCCTGAATTGATTCCCTCCGGCATGCCCATGCCACCCAAGTCATTTACAATAGGGATCACCTTGATTACCTCTATCGTGGGACAATTTATTGTGTGGCCGCTACGTGCATTGATATTCTCAGGAATAGGAGCGATTATCGGCTCAAGAGTGGATTTTCGAAAAAGCCTGGCCGTATCAGGTTATTTGAATGTGACTCTGGTAATATCCGGGATAATAACTGCCATAGTCATTGCCACTACCGGACATGCTGTCGTCCTCGGACTGGGAATGACTCTGTCGCCTCAGCAGATGACTACCGCGTGGGGAGTTGTCCTGTCGAATATAAATGTGTTCAGCCTTATTTACATTGCCCTGAGCTCCGTTGCACTTGCGAAGTTATGGAACGTGAAAATATCTAAGGCAGCTTCAATTACCATAATAATGTGGATTCTTGTAATAGCTGTGTCAGCCGGAAGCGCACATTTAGGCTCCAAACTGACACAGTTTCAAGTAAACGTCGGCGTCGGCCCGAACTAACTAAACGTTGTTCACCCTATTCACCCGACAACCAAAGGAACAACCCGGAATTCTGTGACGTCAACCAAACCTCGATTTGTTATGCGAAGTTCAGGGATAACAGGCAGAGAAAGAAGGGCCATAGTCATGAATGGGGACGCCAAATTGCACCCCAGGTCCTTCCACGCCTGTGCCAGCCGGTCTACTCTTGATTGGACCTCTTCCACCGGCTTATCGGACATAAGTCCTGCAATAGGCAGAGGGAGGATAGCTAACACCTTACCGTCTTTCACAACGACCATCCCGCCACCGGCCTCAGCCAATGTATTGGCTGCAACAACCATGTCTCCGTCATCCATACCGACAACAAGCAAGTTATGGCTGTCATGGGCGACAGTTGAGGCTACTGCGCCGGATTGAAGCCCAAACCCTTTGACAAAACCCAGACCCATCGTTCCTGTAGCCTTGTGCCTCTCTATTACAGCGACCTTCGCCAAATCCTCATCACGCGACGCCTGGATTTCCCCATTGCCGTCTGAAAGCAGTTCTGCCTCGACATGCTTTGTCACAGCCTGACCGTCTGTAACCTGTATGACTCTGACACGGACATTCTTGCCGGAAAGACCGGCCTTGATACTAAAATCATCGCGGATCACAGGACGTGCCAGGCGCACTGATCCCGTGGCATACTCAGGATAAGTCCGTAGCGGGAACTCCACAAGCATACGTCCGTCTTCAGCCACAATCTTCCCGTCTGCCATGACCTTCTCCGGACGCGGGTCGGCAAGATCCCTGATGAATAGGATATCAGCAAACTTACCCGGGGTAATGCTTCCAAGGTCGCAACTCATCCCAAAACACTCTGCAGCATTAATAGTCGCCATCTGAATAGCTACCACAGGAGGCGTCCCTTCTTCAATTGCCCGCCTCACTACATGGTTCACATGGCCTAAAGTCAGTAAGGTATCAGGGTGCACATCATCTGTGACAAGGACTAAACGCCTTGGATCAACGCCTGTCTCTGTATAGCTCTTCACAGTAGCCTTGATGTCACGCCACCCGGACCCCTCCCTGAGTTTCGCGTACATCCCCAGGCGTAGCTTAGCCAAGCTTTCCTGCGAAGTGACTGACTCGTGATCAGAGATAATACCGCACGATGCATAAGCGGAAAGGTTGGGGCCGAGATCAGGGGAAGCGTAATGGCCGGTGACAACCTTGCCTGCCTTCAAGGTCTCCGCTATTTTCCTCAGGGCATCGTCATCTCCTGCCAGGACACCGGGGAAGTTCATCATCTCTCCGAGACCTACCACCTCATCCCAGGCCATTGCTTCTCTAATGTCACAAGGAGTGATTTCGGCACCTGCATCCTCCATCCCCGGAGCTGCAGGGACACATGACGGCATTGTGGTGTAGACCTTGAGGGGGAGATTCCTGCCCTCTTCTATCATTAACCGTATCCCGTCCATACCGAGGACATTTGCAATCTCGTGGGGATCCATGAAAACCGCGGTAGTCCCGCATGGGAGAACCGCCTTAGCGAATTGGCTGACTGTGACCATGCTGCTTTCTATATGAAGATGTCCGTCAAGAAATCCCGGCACTAAATAGAATCCTTCGGCATCAATGACTTTCGTGTCTTTGCCGATACACCAAGAAGCATCCCCAACAAGAGCAATCCGCCCGAGACGCACGGCAACATCGAGACCGTCGAGAATTTCGCCGGTTATGACATTCACTAATCGTCCGGAACGAATAACGACATCAGCAGGAACTCTGCCTGTGGCAGTAGCCACCAGTTCCGGGCCGGCTTCGTACAGAGGTTGCCTCATTACCTGTTGTGACATAAGTTTCCTCCTCATTGGTTGTAAGCCGTGCTTCCGTCTCCTCGGTTGCACCCTTTCGTATTCATTCGGCAAACCGTCTTGAAGTCCTCCCCTCATCGGTGTGGTCGAAAATCGACCACAATTTTCTTTTCGTTGTATGATTCTCTACCACCTTCCACCTGAGCCTCAAAACGGTATTGAAATCCTTCTTCAGCCCAAGAATGTGGTCGAAACAACCACCTTTGCCGTTGGGGGTGGTTGAGAACCTACCACTTATGCATTTTTTGTTCCGAAAATCTCATTAGGTGGTAGAAATTGAAGCAACGTCTTGAAAAAAGTGGTTGAAAATCGACCATAAGCGAAGGCAAGACTTGCAGTGGGAAGGTCTATTGCCTGCTGCTACGGGACAACTACATTTTGAGGACGGCCTTCAATGAATCTCAGGATGTTCTCGCAAGTGGTGTCAAGGATTCGCAAGGTAGCCTCACGGCTGTTGAAAGCGTTGTGTGGAGTTATCACCACGTCTTCCCTGCGCAGCAGCATTTGGTTTTGCACAAATGTCTTCAGGACGTCTTTTGAATAATCCCGTTTCAGAACATACCCCTCTTCGAGCATGAGCTCTTCTCCTTCCAGGACATCAAGGCCTGCGCCTCCAATGATGCCCTGGTCTAAGGCCCATATCAACGCTTCGGTCTCAACCAATCCGCCTCTGGCCGTATTTATCAAAATCGCGCCTCTTTTGACTTTCTTCAGGCTCTCCTTGTTTATCAAATGATGCGTTTTCTTGTTGTACGGCACATGAAGGGATATCACGTCTGACGTCCCGAGGAGTTCTTCAAGCGGAACATAGCGGTAGCCCAGCACTTCCGCAAGGAAAACCTCTCTCTTGGTATCATAGGCGAGAACCTCCATACCAAAACCTTTCGCTATTCGTATTACATGCAGGCCAATCTTCCCGCATCCGATGACACCCAGAGTCTTGCGCTTAAGGTCAAACCCCTGCAATTCCTCGAGGGAAAAATCTTGACGGATAGTCCTGCAGTAAGCCTTGTGGACATTGCGTGAAAGCGCCAGTATCAGGGCAAATGTATGTTCAGCTACAGTATTCTCACCGTAGAACGGCACATTCGTTACGTATATCTTGCGTTTTTTGCAGAAATCAATATCTATATGGTCAAAACCTGTAGATCTTGTGGCTATCAGCTTCAGCTCGGGAAACTTCCGGACAATATCCGAAGACAGCTGTGAATATATGAATACGCACATGCCCCATGAATCCATAAGGCCGACAAGATCCGTCTCTTGCACTGTCTCACGAGAAAACACAGGCTCAACATCTCGAAGACGCGTGCGGTACCTATCCTTTTCCCATTTCTCCACCTCGAAAAAAGCAACTTTCATGGCCCTAGTTTGCCACCTGCCTCTTGCGCTCATGCGCAAGGAATGTCATAATAATAGCGATATGAAAACTACATAGGGGATGTCCGCTGGGGGTGCTGCACATATTTGCGCGGCTGAGAAGGCCTGAGTGAGCCTACCCTTAGAACCTGAATCAAGGTAATGCACTGGATAATGCCAGCGTAGGGAAGCGGGTGCCATTTGGTTACGAGTGGCGCAAGATCAGGTTGAGAAGGCCGCGGACACAGTAAAGTCCCGCGGCCTTTAGTGTTAACGGCCCACGAATCGGGGAGTCTATGATAAGAATGGCCTGGGCGCATCCCAGGTGACTTCGGAGGGATTAGTAATGACAGATTCATCATGGTTAGAGAGCATAAGAACTGTTCTCTTGAAGACGGAAAACATCATAATGATCGTGGCTATAGGTATATTAGTGTATCTTCTATGGCTCACAAATCCATCCAGAACAAGATCAACTGCAGGTCGCAGGCCTGTCTATACGGTAACTGAAATCGGCGTGGCTGTAGCCCTTTCTGTGATACTCAGTATGATCCGAGTCTACAGAATGCCTCAAGGGGGATCCGTCTCCCTGGAAATGTTGCCTATTTTCTACATCGCGCTCCGTAGCGGCGGAGGTGTAGGCATACTTGCAGGCCTTGCGTTCGGACTTGCGAAATTGCTCTTAGGCCCGTATATCGTCCACCCGCTGCAACTGATTCTTGACTACCCTTTAGCATTCGCCTTCCTTGGGTTAGCAGGTTTCTTCCGGAAATACCAAGTAATCGGCATCATCCTGGGCGGGCTGGGCAGGTTTGCCATGCACGTAGTGTCGGGAGCCGTATTCTTCGCAACTTATGCCCCGGAAGGAACTAACGTATGGCTCTACTCAGCAACATATAATGCATCCTATATGGTACCGGAACTCATTATCTCCATCTTCGTTATGCTTGTGCTGGGTTTGGGGAAAAGAACGCGCACATCGGTCCGGCGGGGATAGTGTCTGATGTTCGGTCCCTCCCATAGTAAACGGTCATAGTGTATTAGCGTGAAGCATAAGCACTACTGCAAGAAGGAATACTTATACTGACCTTTACAAATGAGCCTAGATGGGAGGGCATTAAACCATGGAAAGCGTGAGAGAGTCAGTGGATACTGAAGTAATTGAAATCGCACCTGAAGTATCCACCCCGGAAAAACCTAAGAAGAAGAGAAAGCGCCATGTATTCACCGAGTATGAAGATGAGCTTCTAATGAAAGTCCTGGAAAGAAGACCGGGGGAAAGAAAGCAAGAAATCGAAAGACTTGCAAATCTTTTTCAAGTCCCTTACCTTACTCTACGGCACAGGTTTTATACTGTTATAAAGCGACGCGCTGAAGTACAAGCACATGATGTGGCAAAAGAACGCGTCCCTCGGACTGTTGAGAAGACATTGAGCAAACCCGATGATACCCGGGTTCCTACCGGAAGCATGCTGTCGGAGACCATACCGGATACCAAATCCAGCCTGCAACAGGATCCCATGGAAGAGATTCTGACTCTGCCTGCAAGAGTGGAGCATATGGAGAAACGACTGTATGGAATGCTTGACCTTAGAGGGTTTGTGGATCGGCTCATAGATATTCAGCGACAACTCGAACGTGAGCAGCAACTCCTTGAGGAATTGGCTCAAAAAGAGCGGGAAATTGAGCGCATGCGCAGTGATATGCAAAAGAAAACAGAACGGATGAAGGCACGCGAAGAGGAATTGGATGACCTTTACAGGCAGCTGGAAGTTACACTTCATCAGTTTATGAACTTGTCATCTATAGATAAGCTGAAAGTGCTCGGAGATTTCACTATCAAGATTGAGACTGTTGTTGATAGGTTCGGTAACATTGTCAGAAGAAGGCCTATCGTTGTGCCGTAATGTTAGCCGCACTTAACCGTGCTTCGCATACTCCTTTCCCACTTAGGATGACATTGCTGATACGCATGGTTCTTGCTCTGTGCGTATCAGCAATGTCATCCTGGGACGGATAAGGCCATCCTAAGTATGAGTTCATTAGTTTTCGCTCGTTTTC
>DGZL01000072.1:2293-11377 GCA_002398515.1 Firmicutes bacterium UBA4981 | reverse complement strand
CCGGCAAGAGCAAAGACCTTTGTGCCCGGACTTTTCTCTGTCCCTATACTCCTGAACCAGTCCGGACCTTTAAGAATTATCGGCACAATGTTCGCGTAGGTCTCCACGTTATTTATAAGAGTAGGCTTCCTGAAGAGCCCCTCATTTGCAGGGAACGGAGGCCTGGGCCTCGGCATGCCCCGCTTGCCTTCCATCGACGCCAATAGAGCTGTCTCTTCCCCGCACACGAAAGCCCCCGCACCGACTCGAATATCCAAGTCAAATGAAAATCCCGAGCCGAAGAGGTTCTCACCTAACACCCCGAATTCGTGAGCCTCCTTTATGGCATGGGTCAGTCTGCTTACTGCCAGGGGATATTCTGCGCGAACATAAATATATCCCTGGTCAGCCCCGATTGCGTATCCTGCTATAGTCATTGCCTCAACGATACTGTGGGGATCCCCTTCAAGCACACTCCTATCCATGAATGCGCCTGGGTCTCCTTCATCAGCGTTACAAACTACATATTTCTCGTCAGAACGAACCCGCTGCGCGAATTCCCATTTGAGACCTGTAGGGAAACCTGCCCCTCCGCGTCCTCTGAGACCGGCCTGCTTTATTGTGTCAATAACATCCTTTGGCGTCATATCAGTAAGAACTCTGGCCAAGGCTTCATAGCCGTCCCGGGCTACATACTCGTATATACTTTCAGGGTCTATGACTCCGCAGTTCCTAAGAACCACCTTAACCTGCTTCTTGAAAAAGTTCAGGCTCGAGATATTTTCAGCAGGCTCACCTTCATCTTGCCTGGGGAATAACCTCGCAACCGGCCTACCTTTGACTATGTGCTCCTCAACAATCTCTTTAGCGTCTTCAGGAGTAACCTTCTGATAGAAAGTTCCGTCAGGGTATATCAGAATAGTCGGGCCTAAGTCACATGAACCTATGCAACCTGTCTTAATCACTTTGACCTCACTTAGGATCCCCTCGTTCTCAAGGGCATGCATGAGTGAATCATACACTTCATGACATCCTGAAGATACGCACCCTGCTCCTGAACATACTAGTATATGTGCACGAATAAATGGACTCATCCTGCTATCACTCCTTGCGCATACAGCCCCTAGTTCTCGTCAAATCTAGCCTCGAGGCGAGCATCACGCATCTCTCTCTCGAGTTTTGCAGCTCGCTTGAACCAGCCGCTGTCCGGGTATCCGGGACCGTACTTCTCCATTGCCTCTACGTACTCGTCGACTAAATCTTCGTCGACTCCTTGAGGTACCCAACGCCCGCTTTTGTCTTCTCTTAATGGCAACGCTGACACGTTACTTCCCCCTTTGTGCCTTTTTTCACAATCTAGTTCATTAGAAATGGACAGTTCCTTTGCTTGCAACTGCCCAATATCGGTTTCACTTCTTATTAGGTGCAAGTATCGTGCCAAGCTCACAGCAAAAAAACAAGAGCTCCAAAGAACTCTTTAAACATGCCTTACGCAGGCCCTTAATATATTTTACTCGCATCTGGCAGCCAATACAAGAAGGGGATTGGATCCAATCTCTTGGATCTGTCATCCAAAAGATTGGCGTTTCTCTTCAGATCCCCAGCCGTTTCATCATTTCATTAAGTGTAGTCCGCTTGAGGCCGAGGATCTCAGCAGCCTTAGCCTGAACACCATCGGATTTTTCCAGGGCTTCAGTGATCAGCTCACGCTTATACTCATCAACAGCCTCATAGAAGCATTCATCCTCTATATTGTCTTGTCCTTTTGATTTTCTGACCTCCGATGCTTCGATTACTTCATCCGGAAGGTCATAAATATCCAAATCATCGCCTTCCATCAGTATTAGAGCCCGTTCGATGGCGTTCTCGAGTTCCCGCACATTGCCTGGCCAATCGTAGTTGACCAGTGCATCCATAGCTTCATGAGAAAAAGAAATCGGGCCCTTAAGACATTTGGCTGCGAATTTCCGGGCAAAGTGCTTAGCCAGAAGCGGTATGTCGCTCCTACGCTCCCTTAGGGGAGGCAGATGTATAGTTATTACATTCAGTCTGTAGTACAAGTCAGAGCGAAAATCTCCTCTTTCAATGGCAGTCTCGAGATCTTTGTTTGTTGCAACTATGACCCGGACATCAACGCATCTTACAATAGTCTCTCCTACACGGATGAACTCCCTGTTTTGAAGAAATCTCAAAAGCTTGGCCTGGAGCGCAAGACTGATGTCTCCTATCTCGTCAAGGAATATCGTGCCTCCGTCAGCTTCTTCGAATAATCCCCGCTTTGTCATGACAGCCCCTGTGAAAGCGCCACGAGCATGGCCGAAAAGCTCACTTTCCAGGAGTGTCTCAGGAAGCGCAGCACAGTTTATGCTTACAAAGGGCTTTGAAGCTCTCAGGCTCTGCATGTGGATCTCGCGGGCGATAAGGTCTTTGCCGGTTCCGCTTTCTCCGCGAATCAGGGTGGTTGCATCAGTCCTTGCGATTTTCTCAACCAGTCTGAAGACTTCCTGCATGTTTTCGGATGTGCCGATTATCTCGCCTGACCGCTCACGAATTGCCTGAAGCTCTCGTCTCAGCCTCTTGTTTTCCAAGGCAATGACTCGCCTGTCCAAGGCCTTGTTGACCACGAGCTTCACTTCATCAACTTTAAATGGTTTCGGCAAATAATCAAAGGCTCCGGCTTTCATGGCTTGGACAGCGTTTTCCACTGTAGAGTATCCGGTTATCATAATCACCGGGGTATCAGGCAGTAACCGTTTTGCCTCTTCCAGAACTTCCATGCCGGTGATTCCCGGCATCATAAGGTCAGTGACAATAACATCCAGGTCCGTCCTGGACCGCATAATATCCAAGGCTTGTTCTCCGCTTGTAGCAGTCAAGACCTTATGTCCGTCCTGAGACAATACAAGCTCGAGAAATTGGCACATTTTCTGTTCGTCATCTATGACAAGAGCCTTACCTGTGGCAGTCTCCATGTTACTCTACTCCATTCATAGGAAGGACAATAGTGAAGGCCGTACCTTTGCCAAGTTGACTTTCGGCTTTGATGGTCCCGCCATGCTTTTCTATGATATCGAAACTCACAGAAAGGCCAAGGCCTGTTCCCTTGCCTACCTCTTTCGTAGTGAAAAACGGATTAAATACTTTTCGCAAATTCTCCGGAGCAATTCCAATGCCTGTGTCTGTTATGGTAATCTCCACCACATCCCGGGATACGCATGTCTGTATTCCCAGACGCCCCCCGTCAGGCATAGCTTGCATAGCATTAAGAAGCATGTTAAGGATTACTTGCTGTAGTTCTCCGGTGTCAATCGCAGCTTCCGGCTCAGATTCATCAAGCTCCACACTGACTTGAATGCCTCTTCTCGCCATTTGCCCCCCGAATATCCTGAGAGTCCTTCTGCAAGTCTCGTTTACCTTACACTTGCCGGCAGACACATTGATTGGTCTTGCAAAATTCAGAAGGCTGCGGACAATGTCGGAAATCCTCTCTGACTCTTCCCTTATGGTCTTCAGGTATGAACTGCCCAAGTTGTCAGAGCCCACGGTCTCCCTGAGGATGTCAGCATATCCCAGAATCAGGGTCAGCGGAGTATTGATTTCGTGAGCGACCCCGGCTGCAAGTTGCCCTAAAGCAGCTAACCTATCAGACTGAATGAGCTGGCTTTCGAGTCTCCGTTTCTCGGTAGTGTCTTGGCTTAAGAGGACTGCTCCGTACACTTCCCCGCTCTTGTTCTTGAGCGGACTGATTTTAATGTGCAACGTGACCTTGTCGTTACCCAGCAGAAAAACCATTTCCCCTACATCTGTCGGCTCACCCAGTGATATAGCTCGCTCGAAACTGTGCCTACACCTGGGAATATCCAGTTCGGGAAATACCGTAAATACGTCTCTTCCGATAGATTGTGAAGTGGAATACATGTCAGCGGATTTGTTCAGGCCGGTTATGATCATGTCACAGTCTACAACTACAATGCCTTCGATAATACTGTCAATTGTATCTTCGTGGTATGCTTTGAGTCTTGCCAGTTCCATATTGTGCACCTCAAGCTGTGTTATCAGGTACGGGAGACACATCTTATTTTCGGCAAGTCCCCTGAATACTGCTACAGCTTTCTCTCGGCACGTGCTGTATCCGCATGCACCGCAGTTCAGCTCGTTTTCAGGTTCAGTCTTGTCAAGCTCCCGTAGTATTCTCTCTATATCCTCGTCTGTAGGAATTGGCATATCCATGCTTTTAAGTGAGTAATTGCGAGTCGCCTCAATTCGGGGGAATCCGGGTTCAACTTGACCTATAATCGAACCTGTCCGTTCCGACTGCTTCGCGAAATCCACAGCGGCTACTCGCCGCGCATAGCTAGGAAGGTCGGTGGTCATCATAGGACCGTTTATGCATCCTTCACAAAACAACATGTCCACAAATTCAGGACAGTCCTTTTCCACACTCAGTGCCTCAAGAAAATCTATGCAATTATCTTTACCTTCAACAACGAGGATTTCGTTATCAACCATGTCCGCGGAGAGAGCTGCGCTTCTAAGCAGCCCGCCGGATACCGGATACAACCTGCCTAAATATGCCTCTTCCCTTTGGAAATCGGTATCAGGCAGATCTCTCAAGTCAATGGGCAACGCCTCAAGAAGCTCCCTCAATTCTATAAATGTAAGAACCGCATCAATAGCGTCAGCAACTGACGGATCCAGCATTTCGCTTTTCTTAGCTACACAAGGCCCTATGAACACGGTATAGGCGCCTTTGTGTTCCTTCTTTATCATTCTTCCGGCAGCTACCATAGGCGAGACTGACGGAACAAGTCTCGGAACGAGATGAGGATACTTGACTTCGACGAGGTTAACTATGGCGGGACAAGGCGTGGAGATGATACCCGGCTCATGCTCGCCTTCGATGATCCTCATATACTCTTGGGTTACACGTTCCGCACCCCATGCAACTTCATACACGCCGGCAAACCCGAGCTGCTTTAGGGCTGACACAACCTGACCGGGCCTTAGTTCCTTATGGAACTCCACTGCGAAAGCAGGCGCCAGCAGGGCACAAGCCTCACCTGTTGTGAGCGCGTTCTTGACTGAAACCAAGTCTTCCCTGATGTGCTTTGCGTGCTGGGCGCAGACCCTCACACAATAACCGCAAGATATACATAGCTCTTCTATTACAGTTGCCTGACCGTCTTCCACTTTGATGGCCTTTACAGGGCAATTCCGGACGCATGCATAGCACTCCCTGCACTTGCCCTTAATCGTTGTAACAACGCCTATCCCTGACACCTCCAGTACGCAGACACCTGCAGTCATTGGCTGCTTATCCTTTCCGGGCAGCACGTTCTATTAGGCTTATACACTCGGTTTTCATTACCCAAGGACAGGCAGAGCCGATCCTGGTTATATTATATTATCATACGCAGGCGATCACAATCATACGCCGGCGATCGCAGGTTGACTAAATCCTTGCCAGACTGCTATAGCATTTTGCTATGTCGCATCCTACACGTGTGTTATTCCGCACAAGAGACAGGTTAGCCTTGAGTGTCGCTCCACCTGTCAGCTCCCCGAGACGGTGCAAAATGTAAGGAGTTACGTCTTTACCTGTAATCCCTTTCTCATTCGCCTCATAGACCGCCCGGTCAATGGCATCCTCGAGCAAAGCCGGGTCTGTCTCATCTTCCGGAGGCACAGGCACGGTAAGAAGAAGGCCTCCTCTTATGCCCGCACCCCACGTCGATATCATGATCTTCGCAACATCGCCTGGGTCTTTTGCTTCGTATAGCAGTTTGTAAGCAGTCTGCCTTATGTGAAACCCTGGTAGCATACAAGTATTATATCCGATAACGGGAATACCTAGAGTTTCCAAGGCTTCCATGGTAAGTCCCATGTCCAAGATGGACTTCATGCCTGCACAGACCGTAGCTACATTGATCTTGGACATCATGAATAAGTCAGCTGATATGTCAAAAGTAGTCGTAGCCCCGCGATGCACGCCTCCGATACCACCGGTGACAAAAACCGAAATACCCGCCATTTCTGCTAAGGCTATACTGGAAGCTACTGTTGTGCCCCCGGAACCTTTCGTAGCCATAAGCACACCAAGATCTCTGTACCCCGCCTTTGCTACACCTGACTCTCGGCCCAGGAATTCTATCTCTTCTTCAGTCAACCCGACTCTCAGCTTACCGTGGATAACAGCGGTGGCCGCAGGGACAACACCCATAGATCGCGCAATTGCCTGGACTTCCTTGGATAGATCCACATTATAAGGCTGTGGCAAGCCATGGGTTAGAATGGAGGTTTCAAACGCGACCACAGGACGACTATTTTCTACAGCATCCCTAACCTCGTCACTGATCAATATGTATTCATTCATACCGGGTGCTCCTTCTTTCCCCTGTCTTGTTCCAAACTCTCAACCCATCCCCTGGCGATTCTCACGTCAGGCCTGGCTCCTACCGTAGTAACAACTTTACCTGCCAGGGGGTTGGCGAAGCATGCTGCAGACCACATGTCTCCTTCACGGAGAAACTCACACACAAATGCAGCGTTAAAACAGTCCCCTGCGCCGGTAGTATCAACCGGATTCTCCACGGCTTCTGTGGGGCAAACCTGAACACAACCTTCTTTAGCAATAACGCAACCGTCCTGCCCTAGTTTCACTACGACATACGGAGCATAATTCAAAAGCTCCACAGCCATCTCTTCAGGAGGCTTCCTCCCTACGAGAATCACCCCTTCTTCATAGTTTGGCATAAGGAGAGTGGAATTTCGTGCGTGTCTCAAAAAACGCGAAACTCCATACTCCTCTAAGGGGTACCACGATGACGGATCCATAGATATCGGGACTCCACCGTCCAGCGCAAATCTGATTGCTTTCTCTGCAGCAGGACGTGAAACATCACTGTAGAGCACATAGCCGCCGATATGTAACCACTTAGCCTTCACCACAAGTTCTTCCGTGATAATCTCCGGGGGAATCGCCTCGTCAGCCCCGCGCTGAGTAATGAAGGATTTCTCACCTGACGGGTCTACAAGATTTATGATACATGCAGTCATGAGGTTTTGATGAGGTTCTACGAAAATACTGACCCCTGCTTCATTGAGATCTGAAAGCGCAATATCCGCAAGGGCGTCCCTGCCGATTGCGCCTACAAGCCCGGATTCCTGACCAAGGAGTGAACACCAGAATGCGAAGTTGGAAGCCGTTCCGCCTGGACGCGCCTGAATTGCCGCCGGAATATCAGTGCCCGGTTTTGGCTCAGTCTTCGGAAATACCAGAATATCTGTGGCAATGCCCCCCATCGCAAGGATCAAGCCATTCCCATCCTTTCCGTTAAAAGAAATCATCGGACATTCCTCGCCTTATCTGTCTTATACTACTTAATCTATCACTACCAACTACTTTAACACAACATCACTTTTGGTTATCCCCCCGGCTCACCATGGATCGGCAGTTGAGTCTCCCGGCCGGCGACAGGCCCATAATGGCAGCAGTAGGACTTAAGGCTTTAGCGTAGTATATATATGTAGCATTCATGTCGCATTCCGGAAGTAGTCTGATCCGACACAGCAAGCCATAGAAGATATGAACGGAGGATTTAAGTTTTGGGTCAAAGCACCGACAGGCGCCCTCAACCGGGGTTATTCTCATCCTTGTCCCGTGTCGTCATACTGCTTATTTCCCGCGCCGTCATACCTGTTATTATCATAACACTCCTTATCGGGCTGTCCGCGCAGGCGCCTGCGCAATCCAGTGCAGAGCGACCCGCTTCACAATCTGCCTCAGACGTTGTCATGGCTGAGAAGATCAGGATAATCCACTACTTCTACTCACCCGGTTGCAGAGAGTGCCTACACGCGGAAGGCATTCTTGGCGAGCTGGAAGGAGCTCTGCCGTGCGTGAAAGTAGAGCTCCACAATATGTTCGAACCCGGTGTCATGGAGACGCGTGAAAGATTTGACGAAACATATGATGTGCCTTTGGCCAGGAGAGGCGCAGTTCCTGCAGCCTTTATAGGCCGGTCCTGGTTCATCGGTGTGCGGGAGCTGGAGATCGCAAAAGATGAAGGATGGCTGGCTGAAGCCTTAGAAGAAGCTCCTATGGAGCCTTCATCCACGGACGAAGACGGGATAGCACAGCGGTTTGCCTCATTCACCTTGGGTATCGTACTCGGCGCCGGCCTTATTGACGGCATAAATCCATGCGCATTTGCAGGGCTGGCATTTCTGATTTCATACCTTCTTATGTCAGGCAGCAATAGAAACCACCTGCTCTATACCGGTTTGGGTTTCTGCATGGCTATGTTTATGACATATCTTGCAATCGGCACAGGAATTCTCTCTGTCATAAAGCGTATCCAGGCAATATCGTGGATCCTTCCGGTGCTTGGCGGCGTTGTGGGCCTCCTGGCAATAGTCTTTGGTATGTTGAGCATTGTAGATGCTGCAAGAGCTGCAATCTATCGGGACCGGGCCGACTTTGCGCTGAGGCTCCCGACGGGAATTTCAAAAGCCATCAGAGCCGCAATCAGAAAACACGTAAACCCGGGCTCACTGTTGATCGGGGCGATGGTAACAGGTTTTCTCGTGGCTGCAATGGAGTTCCTCTGTACAGGCCAGGTCTACTTGCCTACGATTGTGTACGTTCATTCTGTCTACCTCGGCGATGCCAGGGCCATGCTTTATCTCGTTCTCTATAATCTTGCTTTCATGGCGCCCGCGATAGGAGTCTTTTGGGCAGCCTATTTCGGGATGGGTTCCAAGACTCTGGCAAAGCTTGCAGCAAGAAGCATAGTGACGGTAAAATTCCTTACCGGCTTATTGTTTTTGCTTCTAGGCGGATACTTGGTTAGGATGTTGTGGCAAATCGTCTAGGGGAGAGGCTTATTTGTAGTACGGTGCCCTCCTTTTGGCTCAAAGGAGAAACGCAAGTGACAAGAAGTATGGAGGAAAAGCACGATGATGAAGTTTGCCTGTAGACACTTGGCCCCGGTAATGATCCTGGTATTAGCCGCACTCGTGACTGCCATGGAGCCAGGGAGTTTTAAGCCTTCTCATTGTGTGGCACAAACGCCGGACCCTGAATCCGGCGCGGGTATCGCCGCC
>DGZL01000072.1:0-2112 GCA_002398515.1 Firmicutes bacterium UBA4981 | reverse complement strand
GTATCGCCGCCTATGCGCAGAAGCCGCGAGACCCAGCAGGCACGCTAATTCTCGGGCCCAAAACCGCACTCTGCTTCATTGATTTTCAATGTGACTCATCAGAGCAGTTTCTTGACGTTATTTCAGCTCTTACCAGAAGACATATGACTTCTGTCAAGTGGGTGACAGTCACGTCCGAAAACCCGGATAAGCTGGAGGCTGCTCTGGAAGCCAGAAATGCCTTAGCCGAGGTGGTCCATGACCGGCAAGGCAGGCTCCTTGACAAGTTCGGCATTGTGGAAGTGCCTGCAGTCATTCTGACATCCGAAGGTCAAGTCATATATAGATCTGAAAAGTATGTCCCTCTTCACAACGAACGTCTCATTGAAATCGTATCTTGTTTCGCCCGAGGCCAAGAGATTCCTGAGGCCTACGCGGATGGGCGCCTCAAGGTAGGAGAAGGAGCACCAGACATAACGCTGCCTGACGTATCTGGGAAGACTTGGAGCTTAAAGCTATATAAGAAGACGAAGAAGGCTCATTCTCGTCTACTCTACGTATTTACCATCATGAATTGTGAACCGTGCAGAGAAGCACTGAAGTTTCTAAAAGAGAATGCCCATAATCTCGACGACACTGAAGTAGTAGTAATCTCCTTTGGACCGAAGAAGCTCACAATGAGAGAACTTGAGCGTATGCCCCTTCCCTTCATAGTGCTATGCGACGAGAACTCTGAAACCTATGCCGGATATCACCTTTCAGACACTCCCACAATTGTCCTGACTTGTGATGACATAGTAACCCATATAAGCAGCGGATGGGACAGTAATAAGCAACAGGAACTCTTGCAGGTTATTACAGACCCGCAGTGAGCATACGCGTAATTAGCGTCCTGGTAGGAACACAAACAACCAGGGGTTAATCTGTCTATTCCATTACCTGCTCCGGAGAATTTGGATTTCCCGAAAAAAGCTCTAAATCCAACTCTCACCTGTTCGAATACGTGCAAGCACATGTGGGCCTATGTCTGCCGTAGATGCGCACCCTGTTAGGAGCATTGCAGTTTCGAGTTGGCTCTGAATCTTATTAAGGACGCATCTTACGCCCTCTCTTCCTCCGCCGAAAGCGCCTATGGTAAGAGATCTGCCTACTAGCACAGCATCAGCGCCAAGGGCAAGGCACTTAAGGACGTCTACGCCTCTCTGAACGCCTCCGTCCGCAAGAACGATGAGCTCCCCCTTGACAGGTTTGGCAACCTCACTGAGGACATCTGCGACTCCGGGAGTATGATCAAGAACCCTGCCCCCATGATTGGACACAACGATCCCTGCTGCGCCACACCTGGCAGCAAGCTCTGCCTCATCCGGCGTCATAATACCTTTTATGATTACCGGAAGCTTAGTGGAACGGATGAGTTCCTTGAGCTCATCTTCTGTCTTGGGCCCGGCCTCCGCACCGAGAAGCCTCATATTCACGAAGCCTGCAGCGTCCACATCCATTCCGACAGCAATAGCTCCCGCGTCCTCAGCAGCCTTGAATTTGCTGATTATTTGGTTATTCGGACCCGGCTTCACGACCGGAATTGCACGCCCTCCGAACGCGTGAAGCGCCTCTATTCCTGACTGATACACGTTTGGACCTCCGCCGTCTCCCGTCATGCCAATAGTGCCTGCATCGAAACACCCACCGACCATAGCATGGGCAAGCTCGTACTCACCGATTAGTTCCTGGAAATTAATCTTGGCCCCTGCGACAGGCGCCCCAAGAACAGGTAGTGCAAGATGATGCCCGAATAGGGATATGCTGCAATCGGCCTCTTTAACCCCATGCAGCGTCCTCATGTTAACCTTCACTGAAGCAAGGGCGTCTACATTGCGCATAAACGAGGCTCCGGTTCCAATACCACCCATGCCCGGCACCTCTCCCGCGCACACCCTACCATCGCATACCCTACAGACTCTACAGATCTGACCCATTCTCTCTCTGGCACGTTTACGGATCTCGGACAGTGTAATTCCAGAAGTCATACTGCTTTCACTCCCCACTTATCACAGCACTTTCACTAGGTAGCCACGACCTTCATTGCCCAACTCCATTCTACTTGCTTCCATTCTACAATTAGGCAGTTGTTTC
>DGZL01000080.1:5062-5202 GCA_002398515.1 Firmicutes bacterium UBA4981 | reverse complement strand
TCAAGTCAGTACTATACTTCGTTATACGGACTCGCGCAGCCCTATCTAATCTTTGTGCCATCTGTGGCTCAAGATGTGCCTTCAGAACTGAAGCAGGAAAAAATCGGAGGTAAAACTTACTACACTTCCATCGTTAAGAT
>DGZL01000080.1:391-4716 GCA_002398515.1 Firmicutes bacterium UBA4981 | reverse complement strand
GTCAAGTTCATCCTAAAAGACAAACCCGGCCTCGCTCAGTGGCAGTACGGTGTGTTACAGGGCTACCTGCTGAACAAAAGCTACTGGGAACCGGTTTTCGCAAAGGCAAAGAAAGCTGCTGACCCTGTCAAAGAGCTTTTTGCCCACGAGCCCTCAGACGAACCTGTAGCCGGGCCGTACATGCACGGAAAGTGGGAAAAGGGCGCATTTGTTCAGAACGTTGCGAACCCTGCTTACGCCATGAAAGGTGAGGTTACAACTTTCTACCAAGACGGAAATGTGACTATAGAGAACCCCAAGACCGGTTTCAAGTGGCAGAGCGGCAAGCCAACAGGCAAAGTCCTGCTAAAGGTTACGGAAGGCCCCAACGCTGAAGGGACCCTCTACCGCATACTTGGAAACCAAGCCGCAGCAGTCATGTCCCTAATCGGCGGACAAGTCGACTTCATCCTGAACTCCTTAGGCCTTCAGAGAGGATTCCAAGAGCAACTTAGTCAGGCTCAGGGAGTCTCGACCATAGAGAATAACGTGAACGGCTTCAGGTTCATGATGTTTAACCTGAGAAAGTACCCGTTCAGTATCAAAGAGTTCCGTCAAGCTATATCCATTCTGATCGACCGAGAGTACATCTGCGAAAAAGTGCTCCAGGGCATAGCTTTCCCTCAGTACTCAGTCGTTCCTCCCGGAAACAGCTTCTGGTACAACCCTGATACACCTCAACTCGGGAAGGGTCTCACTCGTACCCAGAAGATAGATGAGGCGGTTAAACTCCTGAAGAAAGCCGGATTCACCTGGGAAGTCGAGCCCCAGATCGACCTTGAGAAAGACAAGCTCATGAAGCGTGGTAAGGGCCTTATCATGCCTGACGGCAAGAAGATGCCTTCGTTTGACTTTATGATCATGACCGCAGGCTATGATCCTCTTCGTTATACTTTCGGCCTTAACATCGCTCAGTGGGCGAAAGATGCCGGCATTCCCATGGAAGCTGCTCCAACCGAGTTTAACGTCATAAGCGATAAGCTATTTGAGGAGCAAGACTTTGATGCAGCTCTGATGGGCTGGAGCCTGACTGCATATCCTGACCACATGAGATGGTTCTTCCATAGCGACCAGGCAGGTCTTGGCGGTTTCAACCCTCAAGGCTATGCCAACCCTGAATTCGATAAGCTCGCAGATGAATTCATGGCGGAAAGCGACATGGACAAGGCTCGCGAACAGGCATTTGAGTTGCAGGCAATGCTCGCTGAAGAACTGCCGTACATCGTGCTCTTTGACACCCCGCTTATTGAAGCGTACAGGAGCGACAGATTGGAGTATCCTTACACACAGATACTCAGCGGCCTGCAGCGCTACGGAGCTCTCACATCAACTGTTAAACTGCTGAAGTAGTCAAGGCGGCTTTACAGCACGTATCAAGCGCAGGCCCGGCCAGGGCCGGGCTTGCGCTTTGGATTTCCGCCTTGTCAGTTTCAGCTGCTGAAAGTCTGGGGGATAGTTATGCGCCGATATGTTTTTGGCCGATTAGGTCAGGTAATCCTTACGCTTCTAATATATGTAACTCTCGTTTATTTTCTGTTGCAGGCTATGCCCGGCGACATCACAATGATGTACTTGTCAAACCCGAAAATTCCTCAAGCTGCCAGGGAAGAGCTTAAGAGGCAGTTGGGCTTGGATCAAAGCTTGTTCATGCAATATGTCTCTTATATGAAGAACTTCTTCAGAGGTGAATTGGGAGTATCATTCTCCCAATATCCGAAACCGGTATGGGATATCCTCATGGAGAAACTGCCAAGAACGTTTGTCCTATTTCTTACAGCAAACATATTCTCTTTTTATATAGGTTTTGTCCTGGGCAAGGTGATCGCATGGCGCCGCGGCAGGGTGATTGACTATGCCGCAACTGTAGTGGGCATAACCTTCTGGACCGCCTTCTACCCTCTTCTTGCCTTGGTTGTGATATGGATCTTCGCGTACAATTTGAAGTGGCTTCCTCTAAACCAATTCATTGATCCCAGGCTCTGGAGTACAGCGCCCTTTACCGCAAATCAAGTCTTCGGGAACATGGTATACAGCGCAGCGATAATAGGAATTGGCATATTCCTTATTCTGTATTACCTGCTTCGAGGCTTAAAACCCTCACGACGCTCTGTAGCGCAGGCATGGGCCTTAGCTTGCGCCCTTATCGCGGCAGTGCTTTTTGTCGCAGCAAGGAAAGGCATGCTCATATATATATGGGACATAACGCGTCACATGATTTTACCTGTATTCACACTTACCCTGATAAACTTCGCAGGCACCATGCTCCTCATGCGTGACTCGATGCTTGAGACAGTCCAAGAAGACTATGTGCTGGCAGCGCGTGCCAAAGGCCTGCCTGATCGCGTTGTAAGGGATCGCTACGCAGCACGCACCGCCCTGCTACCGACGGTGACAAGCCTTGTGCTTTCCTTGGCAAGCTCAATGAGTGGAGGAATGGTTACTGAGACCATGTTCTCATGGCCTGGATTGGGTCAGACACTGTTTGCGGCAGCGCTATCCAACGATTATCCCCTTGCTACCGGCGCCTTGGCGTTCACCGGGATATTTCTTTTGATAGCACACTTTATCGCAGACATGCTCTATGCTGTGCTCGATCCCAGGATTACGTATACAGGACAGTCGGGCGTCTAGACTCAGCCCGGCCGAAATAAGGTGGATGAATCAAAATGAATGAACTTGTACCGACTCACGAGACAGGGCCTACCTCTCTTGCTGAGCCTATTTGGAAAATTAGATGGAAGCTCACCCGGCGGAGTATTGCGCAAAACTGGGAGATATTCAAAGAAAGTCGCATAGGAATGCTGGGTATCATCTTAATCATAGCTTTCGGGATATTCGGCGCCCTGTGGCCTATCATGATTAATACCGTATGGGATCCGATGGTATATGACCCTGTGGTAGGGTTTGATCCAATGATGATGCACCCATCACCTCCAAGCGCTACGCACCTTTTAGGCACGGATCCGATCGGCAGAGATATCTTGGCCCAACTTATGCACAGCACAGGCCGGGAATTCCTGCTAGGTGTGTTGTCAGCTCTCATTACAGTGGTAATCGGGACTGCGGTGGGCACAGCTGCAGCTTACTACGGCGGACTCATAGATACTTTCTTCATGCGTATAGCTGACATCATCTTGTTGTTCCCATTCATACCGTTGCTGGTTGTCGTAGGCGCCATGGTTAGGCTGTCATTTCTCCCGTTTGCCGTAATCATGGGTGTGCTGGGAGGATTCGGAGGCATAACGATTATCCTGAAGGCACAGGCGTTGTCTGTGTCTGTAAGGCCTTATATTGACGCAGCACGCGTTGCCGGAGGAAGTAATTTTCACATAATCGTCTCACATATTATTCCCAATGTTTTGCCCTTGTCCTTCCTCTATATGATGTTCAGCGTTACATCAGCTATCTTAAGCGAAGCGACTCTATCGTTCTTCGGTGTCCTAAATATAGATATGAGCTGGGGTATGATGATTCATACCGCTGATGTCGCCGGGTACCTCTTCGACTTTGCCAGGTACTGGTGGCTCTGGGCTCCTGCAGGCCTTGCCATCACCCTTTTCTGTGCTGCATTTTATATGGTCGGGAGAGGGCTCGACGAAGTCGTGAACCCTCGGCTTAGAAAGAGGTGATATAAGAATGGACACCTTACTCCGTCTTGAAGATCTTACTATGCATTACAAGACCAAAGCCGGTTGGGTTCAGGCGATAGACAGCGTATCCTTCTCTCTGGACAGAGGCCAATCTCTGGGCCTTGTCGGCGAATCCGGTTGTGGCAAGACGTCAATTGCTATGTCCATAATGAGGCTCTTGCCATACAATGCCGAGATTGTCAAGGGACGAGTTCTGTTCGGCGGGCATGACCTGTACGCTTTGAGTGATGAAGAGATTAGGCAGCTTCGATGGAAGGAAGTAGCAATGATTTTCCAAGCTGCAATGAACTCTCTTAACCCTGTTTATAGTGTGGGAAATCAAATCGTCGAAGCCATAGTGACCCATGAACCTGAGACCGGCGAAGACGAAGCCAGAGAGCGTGTGAAGTCCCTCTTTGAGCTCGTGGGAATCCCTAAAGAACGCATGGACCACTATCCCCATGAATACAGCGGCGGCATGAAACAACGCGCCGTTATCGCTATGGCACTTGCATGTAACCCCAGCCTCATAATTGCGGACGAGCCTACGACTGCCTTGGACGTAATTGTGCAAGACAAGATCCTTCGGGAAATAGAGGACATACGACGCAAGATCAATATGAGCATGATTTACATTTCTCATGACGTGTCGGTTAT
>DGZL01000080.1:0-182 GCA_002398515.1 Firmicutes bacterium UBA4981 | reverse complement strand
ATTTCTCATGACGTGTCGGTTATTGCCGAGGTAAGTGACATAGTCGGCGTAATGTACGCAGGCAGACTCCTGGAGCTTGGTCCTGCAGACGATGTGTTTAAGAGGCCGAAAAACCCATACACATACAGCCTCATGCACGCATATCCAAGTATCCTCGGCGAAAAACATGACCTTGTGACAAT
>DGZL01000154.1:8245-8436 GCA_002398515.1 Firmicutes bacterium UBA4981 | reverse complement strand
CCTTTCAGGATAAGGCCATTGACGTTCAAACGGATTGCTGGTTGATACAGAAGAATCAGTAGTTACCCCAAGGCTCTTAAGGTTCCTTTGGGCAATTATCGAATGCGGAGCCGTCCTTTGCCGCTGAGTCTTCCCGCGCATTGTATATGTAAGCAGAAAACCACTGTCGATGGTGTACGATCCTTCTTTGG
>DGZL01000154.1:7830-7985 GCA_002398515.1 Firmicutes bacterium UBA4981 | reverse complement strand
ATCTCGCAACGAGCAGCTTCATTAGGCAGTAGACTGCCCACATCCCAGATAAACAATGAATCCGACTGTGAAATCCCGCGGGGATCATTACTTTCAAGGCGTACGTTACCCTGGGATCTCCCTGTCACTGTAGGCTGAAAAGCGGAACCGACGCT
>DGZL01000154.1:4206-7529 GCA_002398515.1 Firmicutes bacterium UBA4981 | reverse complement strand
AAACAGCCTTGAACCGACTTGAATTATTTCCCCGGATACAGGGACAAAGTCTACACAGATCTCAGCTTCACTCGTATCTAAATCTACCCTGGCCCGCACAGTTACCGGCACAACAGAGGACTCAGCATTTGCCGATCCTGTCATTGGACTCCGAAGTTCCATGACGTAATCCGAGTCAATCGTGGCATAGGGATTTATTTCCTCCAACTTTTCCCATCCAATCATAGGGACTAACCTAAACGCAGTAAGGGGCGCTCCTAATGCAGGAAGAGTAAACACTAAGAGGGCTAATGCGATAATTAACCCCAATATCGTCCTACGCGCCATCCTGAACCCTCCCTAAGCGGGCATTGTGATATTCTTCCACTTATCTGCCTTCTAACGTATTAGCCAAAAAATGTTTTTATCAGTAGTACATAATTTATTATCGCAATTATCATGCCATTCAGTCTTTGATAGCTAAGATTCTTTTAAACCACTTAAAGCTGGGACTTACCGGGTGACGAGAAAAGAGGCCGAAAGTCGCGAACACCAGTGTGTCGAAGTTTATAGACATGCCTGAAGCATCTCTCCTTTGGAACTGTCAGTAAGCAGCAAGTAGTACAGCAAATAAGGTGTGCTCGTCTGTAGACACCTACGTAAGTATGTAGACAGCTTGGCATAAAACATGCTGACTACATAGCTATATATAGCTAATTCGGATCTAATTTATTCATGGAATACCAAGATTGTTGAAGATTAAAGACAGAAATGGAAATAAGGACAAAGAAGGATTAAGAAGATGTTTCAGTTGAACAAGCCAGCCTCTCGCTAAGGCCGGAGTAGCGCATATCCTGGGTATCGTTCTTGACAGCAATTGCCAAAGCCTTAGGCGTCCCCACAAGGACCACCATGCGCTTGGCTCTGGTGATAGCGGTATATAGGAGATTTCTCTGAAGCATTACATAATGTTGAGTGGTGATTGGCATCACCACCACAGGATACTCACTTCCTTGACTCTTATGGACGGAAATCGCATAAGAGAGCACAAGCTCATCTAGTTCTTGCTGCTCATATGTGACGCGACGTAACCCGTCAGACTCATCAAAGGCAACCACGACCTCCTGTTCCTCAGGATCGGCCTTTACCACACGGCCGATGTCCCCGTTGAACACCATCTTGTCGTAGTTGTTTCTTATCTGCATAACCTTATCGCCTTCACGCAAGATGAATGCACCCATCCGAATCTCACGTTTGCCACTGCCTCCGGGATTCAATGCCTCCCGGAGAAGCAGGTTAAGGTTATCGACACCGGTTACAGTCCGGCGCATAGGCGCCATCACCTGGATATCATCTATAGGATTACACTTCATGTACCGAGGGAGGCGTCTTGCCACAAGATCCCTGACAAGTTCGGTGACTTTCTCAGGGTCCTCTTCACGAATGAAGAAGAAATCAGCGTCTACCCCTTTCACAAGGTTTCTGTTGAAAACAGGCATCTCTCCCCTGTTCACCCTGTGCGCATTAGTCACAATCATGCTAAGCTGCGCTTGTCTGAAGATCTCAGTCAAACGCACCACTCCTACGACACCTGACGCAATTACATCTTTAAGCAGCGACCCCGCGCCTACAGACGGCAACTGATCCACATCACCCACAAGCACAAGCCTTGTCCCGGGACGCACTGCAGCTAAGAAATGGCTCATCAAGAGGACGTCTATCATGGACGTCTCATCTAAAATGATTACGTCAGCATCAATTGGAGAACCCTCGTTACGTTCAAATGCCATGTAACCTTGAGTGAAGTTCACACCGAGGAGCCGGTGGATGGTTTTTGCCTCGCGTCCTGTCGTCTCAGCCAGCCTCTTCGCAGCACGTCCTGTCGGCGCAGCAAGCGACACGCGAAGCCCTTCAGCCTCAAACACCCTGAGCATAGTCCTTACTGTAGTAGTCTTCCCTGTGCCTGGCCCTCCTGTAAGCACCAACACTGAGCTTTGGGCAGCCTTCTCCACAGCCTCTCTTTGCTCATCGTTGAGACGGATACCGTCCCTTCGCTCCATTTCCCCCATGAGATTGCGGATACTCCCTGAAACCGTCCGTGGCTTCGCCGTGGCCAGTGCACAAAACCCCTTAGCCACATTGGCTTCAGCTCGATAGAGATATGCCAAGTAGACAGCAGTCTCACCTTGGATCATGTCCCTCGCAATCGCGCCGCGCTCCTCCAGAACAGGGATTGCATCCTTGACCAAGGCTTCTTCCACCTCGAGGATACCTGCAGCCTCTTTTATGAGAGCGTCCTCCGGATAGTAGACATGTCCGTCTGTTGCAAGTTCATTTAGGACATACACAATCCCTGCAGTGACCCTCTCCATGGATACAGGCTCGATGCCGAGTTCAGCAGCTATCTTATCAGCAGTCTTGAACCCCACTCCGTGGATGTCATCTGCAAGACGGTATGGATTCTCGCGGACTGCTTGGATGGAAGCGTCCCCGTAATGACGGAATATCTTGATTGCAAGCCCTGGAGTCACGCCATGGTCAGCAAGGAAAACCATAACCCGCCTGATTTCTCTCTGATCTTGAAACGCCCGAGTTATCAAGTCTGCCTTCTTTTGACCGATCCCTTCAACCTCAGTAAGCCTTCCGGGCTCATGTTCAATCACGTCAAGGGTTTTTGCGCCAAAGCGCGTAACAAGCTTTTTGGCAGTCACAGGCCCGATCCCCTTGATAAGGCCGGACCCGAGATATTTCTCTATGCCTCTGACTGTAGCCGGGACTATCGACTCATAGCTTTCGACCTTGAACTGCCTGCCATACTCAGGGTGACTGGTCCATTCACCCTTCATAAGGAGGGTCTCCCCGACAGTCATAAAAGGAAAAGCGCCGACCACTGTGACGATTTGGCGTCCCCGTCCGGTGGGGCCCCGCCCTTCACAGTTGACTCGCGCTACAGTATAGAGACTATCTTCATTACGGTAAGTAATCCTCTCAACTGTCCCCTGAATCGAAAGCATGTCCATCCTCCGTGAGATCGTGATGCCATTTTATTCTAACATGATACCTCGCCTAGGTAAACGGCGCCTAACGCAACCTATGTATGCTATGCCACTCCCAAGCCGCCTGAATCCCCGATTGCACGACTCGCCGATTACATCACTATCACGTTACTATCTGATTGCATCACTATTTGAGTGAATAATTGCCCCATTTCACCACGTCTGAGCTGCAGGACTCCCGCATTACATGATTATTGAATTGCACGACTCGTGGATTGCGCGACTCGTAGATTGCGAAGGTTCCGCATCCCAGGACCGCTCAGTTATGTAGCTACGGGATTACATGAT
>DGZL01000154.1:1143-3977 GCA_002398515.1 Firmicutes bacterium UBA4981 | reverse complement strand
GTCTGCTCTCTGACATGGAGCAGCACAATGGAACCGTCCTTCACTGAGGACGTAACGCGTTTTCTGATTATAGCTTCACCGGGATTCTTCCAATCATCCGGCGTAAGATTCCACAGGACGATAGATGCGCCTTCTTCCTTTGCAATCGCGCGAATATCGTCGTTGTAGCTCCCATAAGGAGGGCGGAACCATTTCGGAAGAATGCCGGTTGAGGATTTTATCGCATTCTGCGCCTTCCGAATCTCCTGTCTGGCCTCCTCCAGGTCAAGCTCTTTCAGATCTTTGTGGGAATAACCGTGGTTTCCAATGTCGTGACCTGCTTTTGCCACTTTCTTGGCTACATCTGCGCAGCTTACCGCACGCCATCCTTCGAAAAAGAAGGTGGCCTTGACGCGGTACTCAGCCAGCGTATCCACTATCTTCCCGGTAATCACAGGATCCGGACCGTCATCAAAAGTCAGTGCGACCTTGCCCTTAGGCTCCCGCCTCTCCACCGGGATCCGCAGGTCTGGTCCATCCTCCCGGAGCGAAGCGGGATTATCCCCTGAAACAGTGTTAGAGGCGCCGGTCGGCGCCTCCGAAGTTGCGTTGGTCTTGCCTGCTGGGTACGGAATACCCAAAGGCGCTTGGACGTAAACATTCCGAAAACCATTGCTAATCGTTACAGTCCGAGTCTCTTGGTGCCAAGTATACCAGCACCCCAAAATAGGCACGAGGTCTTTCGCCGGCATCCATGCTTGGTCCCACCTGATTACGATGTCTACGATGTAGCCGTTTACAACTGTGTGGCCTTCCGGATCCCAGTGGACAGTAGCCTTGAACGCCTCTGCCACAGGGCGAATAGGCACCATCATCGTGTCATCAAGGATGAAGCCACGAAGAAAGATATCATCATATCTCACTGTGGCAAGTTCGCCCGGCAGTTCAGTGCCGGCTAGCGTGGTCGATGTTGCCCCTTGACCAACCGCACCGGCTGACATCCCGACAGAGGCCAGCACCAAAAGAGTGATAACAGTTATCACAGTGGCTTGCCTGGATTTAGACCATCTCAATTTCAACAGCCCCTCCTCTCCTCTTCTGCTACAGTCTCTCTTTGTAATACACTCTCCCCTTGTACTACAAAAAGAGTGTCACATCCATGCTTATGCGCTACCACCTCCGAATATGACAACCTGTATGAGATCTGAAGTAGTTACTTCGGCACGAATCCCAGCTTACCTTCTATGGTCCCCTTGGTATTCCTGGATACCACCCATCTTTCCTTCCAATAACCACCATAGAACTGCGAGCCTAGAGTAAACACCAAGCATGTCACGTGAGCCAAGGGTCCAATCCAGGCACCCATGACACCAAATCCCAGCACAAATGCACAGATGTAAGATACGGGGATGAATAGAACGCATGCACACGCCAATGTCATCAACCCGGTATACTTGGTCCTGCCGGCCCCGTTTAGGGCGCCTCGGAAAACGACATAGGCGACATCCAGTAGCTGATAGAGAGCGACTATCTTCAGTAGGACGCTTGCGAGTGCAGTTACTTCACGATCTCCTGTGAAAGGAGCGATGAAGATTGACGGGAAGAGGCAGAAGCAAAGTCCGACGAGGCCTACCACTGCCACCCCGATAATCAAGCCTGTACGCCCGAACCGCTCAGCTTTCTCTACGTCTTTTTGACCTAATGACCTTCCTACCAATGAGTTGGTAGACGCGCCAAGGGCAAAAGCCGGCATGAAGGTAAGGTCATTGAGCTGGCTTACGATCTGGCTTGCAGCAAGTTCAATCGGACCTATGCGTGAAATCAGCGTGAGGAAAACTCCGAACGCGCCAAGATCAATGGAGTTGGCAAGCCCCATGGGGAATCCCAAGGTGAAGCTGTCCTTCAGCTCTTTCCAGCTGGGAGGTGAAAACCCCTTGAGAAGGCCGTATTCTTTGTTGTATTGCCACAGGACGAATCCCGCGTATATGACTGTCTGCACGACCTGAGATATGACTGTCCCCCAAGCAGCCCCTGCTATGCCAAGCTTTGGAAAACCAAACCTGCCGAAGATGAGGACATAGTTGGCGAAGGCATTGACCCCCACTGTCAGCCAACTGACAAACATGGGAAATGTGGAGTTGCCTATTCCAAGAAGAAAACTACCTGCACATTTTGACAGCAGACTAAAAGGGATCTCATAAGACCTTATCGTCATGTAAATCAGGGCGAGATCCTTGACCTGCGGTTGGGCTTTGGAAAGCGTGAAATACCATTCAAATACCTTTGGCAAGACCAAACAAAGAGGTGCGAGAAGAGCCGACAGTGCAATATATCGCTGCAGGGATCTCCTTATGCGTTTCCTATCACCTGCTCCATAGGCTTGGGAAACCATGACCAGGGTGCCGCCGACCGTGCCGCGGAAGATCGCTGACACAGCAACGAAAAGAGTGGCTGCGACACCGACAGCGCCAAGTTCAATTGTCCCGACCCGGCCCATGAAAATCGTATCCAAGGCTCCTAGCAAAGTATAAGCCAGATTAGACAGAATCAGCGGACCCGCGAGATAAAGAAGCTCCTTTGTGTATTCTCGTTGTGACCTTCTACTACATGACATCTAACCCCTCCGATATGAATACCTCCTGCTGCAGTGAATGACTACACGCGCCCATAGCCCCCCAATGGCTGCAGGCAAAAGACGCTGCAAAAGCAGACTTCTTAGAATCGAGGGACTGCTGGTCCCTCCCACACAAACAAAAAACGCGACTTCGTCAGGGGAGAAAACGCCCGGCGAAACCACGCAATGTCGATTGGCACGAGCCAATAATTCTGAAGTCTTCCCTGTCTAACGAACGCCC
>DGZL01000154.1:0-876 GCA_002398515.1 Firmicutes bacterium UBA4981 | reverse complement strand
GGGTCAAAACGCCCTTCCAAACGCGTGTCCAAACGCAGTTCGAAAGCGTGTTCCAAACGCGGCTCCAAAAGCCTTTCCTAACTCTGTCATAGCTTCCCCGTGGGCTCCCCAATCTGCACTCTGGTCGCATGTGATTTGTAGGTGGTCGTTTTCCACCGCCCTTTTCAGCGCAATTGCCTGGATGGCTGATAATCGACCACCTCAGGGCTTGTCAATGGTCGATTCCCTACCACCTCTTTCGGAGCGACAGTCTGCGTGGTCGAAAATCAACCACCGTGGGGCCCCACAGGGGTTGATTTTCGACCATGATCTCGCCTCTAGGGGGTAGGATATAGACCACCTCGCCACAGGGAATCCCTTCATTTGAGGATTGTGGATACAAAAGCGACCACATTTTCCAGACAGGTGGGCGAAAGACTACCACCTTTTCCAAAAAAGTGGTAGAAAACCTTCCACCCGAACCTCAAAGAGCTATCAAGATCCCTCTTCGACCCAAGACTGTGGTCGAAAATCAACCACTATTGCCATTGGGGGTGGTCGAAAACCGACCACTTACCGGCTTTTTGCTGTGAAAAGCCCGAAAAGGGGTAGAATTTGAACCAGCATTTTGAAAAATGTGGTTGAAAATCGACCATCCCAGGGAGGCCGACAGAGAGTGTGCTTGATTTTCGACCACCGATCGTGGTTTCGGTGGTCGAAAATGGGACGCGACAGCCAAATCCTATGTGTGTCTCTTCCGCCTAAAGGCAAATTCGAGTTTCCCTACATCATGCTGATGGAAAGCTGTCCATTATATGCCAAGCCTTATGAAGAAGCGGTAGGACCCCAACTGCAGTAGGACTCCAACGACCGAAGCAAGTTCTTCCTAAGGTACCC
>DGZL01000040.1 GCA_002398515.1 Firmicutes bacterium UBA4981 | reverse complement strand
TCTGTGGAGGAGAACCTGATTTTGAAGGATCATTGCAAACCTCCGTTTTCTCATGGGATTTTTCTGCAGAAAGACGCGATAGGTAAGTTTGCCGACGAAATGGTGGACACCTACGACATCAGAACCCCTACCACCGATACTCAGGCATCTCACCTATCAGGCGGAAACATCCAGCGTCTGATCTTGGCAAGGGATATGTCGAGGAATCCGGCTTGCCTGTTGTCGTGTTACCCTAGCCGGGGATTGGACATCGCTGCCACTGAATACGTACGCAAAAAGCTCCTTGATGTGCGGGCTCAGGGATGCGCTATTATCCTGATCTCTGAGGAGCTTGAAGAAATCCTTAACCTCAGCGACCGCGTAGCTGTGCTTTATGAAGGACAGATCGTCAAAGTTGCGGGTGTCGATGACGTGACCCTTGACGAAATCGGTTTGCTGATGGCAGGCGCAAGTTCCGCTGAATCTGACGGTAGTGGAGAATAAATGAATAGGGTATAGACGACCCATACGTTTTTCAATGAGGAGATGTCCGCTTTTCGACCACGAAGATCCGGATAGGTGGTTGCAAAGCGGACACTTTTTTCTCGGAACAGCCTGCAGTCACCGGAGCATCCTTCAGTCACAGGAAACAGACAACCTCTACAGGGAATCTGCTGCGTAATTGATTTTCACCTACAGCGTGGAGGAATTGACAGATCCTACGACGAATCAAAGCGTAATATAGTTGCTCTTGGATAAGCAAATGTATGAGTCAGCGTCATAGCGAGCCGGTGCAGGTGTCAGGGTCATAGCGAACGGATGCAGGTGTCAGTGTCCTGCCGAGCAGGCGAAACAGTCAACATTGTAGCGACCCGACGCAGATATCAGGGGACTGTAGCGAGTAGGCGCGAATCACGGGCTCTGGAGAGCAGACGCAAGTGTTGATGTGATGGCGGACAGATTAGATGGCCGGCAGCGAAAGAGTATTGAGGAGGTTGTTGACATGGAGGCGGTAACGCCTTTGGATCACGGTTCAGATGGCGATTTGGGTCACGAGTGGCACAGAATAAACATAGACGAGGCGCTTGAACTCTTAGAGACTGATGGCAAGGAAGGCCTTACAGGCTCTGAGGCCAAATCCAGACTGGAACGATACGGTCCCAATGCTCTTGCAGAAGAAGAAGAAAAGACTTTGCTTCAGATGTTTATTGACCAGTTCAAAGATTTCCTTGTCCTTATACTCGTTGCTTCAACGGTTATCGCAGCGATAATGGGAGAGTGGGTCGATGCCTCTGTAATTATAGCGATTCTAATCCTCAATGCCATCATGGGAGTAGTGCAGGAGGGGCGGGCAGGCAAAGCCCTTGCAGCCCTTAAGAAGATGGCAGTCCCAGTCGCTACCGTGATTCGGGAACGGCGGGTCCAGAAGATTTCGTCAGAAGAACTTGTCCCAGGGGATGTGGTGCTTCTTCAGGCCGGCGACTTTATTCCTGCTGACGTGAGACTTATCGAAACCGTGAATACGCAGATAGATGAGTCTGCATTAACAGGGGAATCCGTCCCGGTGGAAAAGGACGCGTTATGTGTCTTTGACGGTGAAACATCCTTGGGCGATCGGGCGAACTTAGCTTATCTCGGGACAGTGGTTACCTATGGGCGTGGCGCTGGTGTTGTTACATCTACAGGGATGGCAACTGAGATAGGGAAAATCGCAACGATGGTCTCTGCCCAGATCGAAGAGGATACTCCGCTCCAGAGGAAGCTGGCTGAATTCGGAAAGTTGTTGGGTTTTGGGGCGCTTGCCATTTGCGGTTTGGTTTTCGTGTTGGGTTTGATAAGCGGAGAGCCTGTATTTAATATGTTCATGACAGCAGTGAGCCTGGCAGTGGCTGCCATACCTGAGGGATTGCCTGCTGTTGTCACTATCGTGCTTGCCCTTGGCGTGCAGCGGATGATCGCATGCAATGCGATTGTCCGGAGATTGCCCGCTGTCGAGACTCTTGGATGTGTGACCTATATTTGTTCTGACAAGACCGGGACATTGACTGAGAATAAGATGACTGTAAGAGAGGTATTCTTGGCGTCCGGGCGACATATCCAGGTAACCGGGACAGGCTATGCGCCTCAGGGGGATTTCGTTGAGGACGAAGAGCCGGTGGAGGCTGGCCCTGAGCTTTTGAAGCTGCTGGATGTCGCTGCAGGCTGTAATGACGCTTCCATTATCGAAGAGGAAGGAATCACGGCAGCCGGGGCTACTACTATCTGGTCTATCGTAGGAGACCCCACTGAAGGCGCGCTTGTGACCCTTGCAGCCAAAGGAAACAGAGATAAGGCTATCATTGAGTCATTGTTCCCGCGCATAGGGGAGCTCCCCTTCGACTCAGAAAGGAAGCGCATGACTACGCTTCACCGCCTTGGTGTCGATTGGGGCCCATGGGCGAGTGGGGACATTGCCGCGTTTGTCAAAGGCGCACCTGACATCCTGCTTTCTTTAAGTGGGTCGTATTTTGACGGCAAGGAGATATGTCCGCTTTCGGATGAGAAGATCGAGTCTATGCTTACACTCGTAGATGAAATGGGCAGGAGAGGCCT
>DGZL01000167.1:5569-6383 GCA_002398515.1 Firmicutes bacterium UBA4981 | reverse complement strand
GTAGAAGGCGCGCACCTTTTCATCAACTTCATGCTGGATCCGGAAAACGCAGCCCAGAACACTGAATACGTCGGTTATTCGACACCTAATTGGAAGGCCTTAGAGTACCTGTCCGAGGAGATTACCGAGGACGAACGGTTCTATCCCGGCCTGGATATTACCGACAAGTTTGAGCTCTACGAGAACCTGGGCAAGAAGATGACAGCTTACTACAACGAGCTTTTCCTTGAGTTCAAGATGCACAGAAAGTAGGACAGTCGGAGGCATCCGGACGGCTATTTGACATTGTCACAACTATTGCAGTTCCATACAGCTTGATAGAGTTGCTGAGCCAGACTGGTCTTGGTCACAAGTCCCTTCAACCTGTTGGAGTCGTCAACAACAGGCAGTATTCCTGCGTTGCCAAGAAACAGCGCTTCAAACGCGGTCTTTGCTGAAGAGCCTTCATAGACTACAGGTATATCGCCTTGGACTATGTCAGCAATCTTGCCAGGGCGATTCCTGTGCTTCCGGACATCCCTGGCGGTTATGATTCCAATAAGTGTTTCATCATCTTCAACAACCACGAGAGCGCTGACTCGCATCTTGCGCATCCGCCGGGTAGCCCGGGCTAACCCCATGTCCGGAGAAGCAGTAATCGGCGTCTTAACCGCTACTTTCTCGACAGTCAGAGCCTCTGCGTTCTTGGAAGGACGGTCTCGTCCTATGAACTCCTCAACAAACTTGTTAGCAGGATGCCTTAAGAGGTTCTCCGGGGCGTCAGCCTGGACTATCTTACCGCGCCTCATTAGCACGATTCGATCTCCCAGCTTAA
>DGZL01000167.1:4406-5557 GCA_002398515.1 Firmicutes bacterium UBA4981 | reverse complement strand
CCGGGTAGCCCGGGCTAACCCCAAATCGGGAGAAGCAGTAATCGCCCTCCTAACCGCTACTTTCTCGACAGTCAGAGCCTCTGCGTTCTTGGCAGGACGGTCTCGTCCTATGAACTCCTTAACGAACTTGGTGGCAGGGTCTTTCAAGAAGTCCTCCGGAGAGCCAGACTGGACTATCTTGCCGCGCCTCATTAACACGATTCGATCTCCCAGCTTAAATGCTTCATCTATGTCATGTGTAACCAAGACTATTGTACTCTTCATCATGCCATGCAGCTTCTTTAGATCATCCTGAAGGTTCCTTCGGGTAATGGGATCCAAAGCACTAAACGGCTCATCCATCAGAAGAATGTTAGGCTCTCTGGCCAGCTCACGCACGATACCTACACGTTGTTGCTGCCCACCACTTAACTCGCTGGGAAGTCTGTCCATGTATTTGGACGGATCCATTCCCACCATCTTGAGAAGCTCCTTTGTTCGCGAATTAATGCGCTCCTCAGTCTGTCCCTTTGATCCTGACGATCTTAACGCCTGTCCGATATTTCTACCAATCGTAAGATTCGGGGACAAGCTGGTTTGCTGAGTCACATGTCCGACATTGCGCCTCAACTCTGCCTCGTTAAGTCTCCTGATATCCTTGTCATTAAGGTATATAGACCCTCTCGTCGGCTTCTCGATGCCGGTCATCATCTCAAGAACCGTGCTCTTGCCACAGCCACTGGGGCCGATAAGCACCACAAACTCTCCTTGCTTGATATCGAGGTTGATATCATCTACAACCACTACTTTATCGTCGTAGATTTTGTTCACGTGTCTAAACTCAATCATGAATATGTATCCTCTCCAATTACTGTATTCAAACCACAGGGATACCCAACTCCGGGCACAGCTATGCCTTCAAGAGATGCCCGACATCTTAGAATCATATTAGGATGCACAGAAAAACCGTAGGTAGAAGAATGGAAATCTCCGCTCATGGTTCGGTTCGTTCAGCAAGAACAGGAAAGCCAAGAAGCACGAAGGACGGAAGGATAGAAGCCTCTCACGACTGTAGTCTCCATCAGTGATTCTACTTATGTAACAGTCCCCATGGAAAGTATTTTACTTGGTAAGTATACCATAGATTAGCCTCTTGTCAAAACTAATTATAC
>DGZL01000167.1:497-4161 GCA_002398515.1 Firmicutes bacterium UBA4981 | reverse complement strand
CAAGCACTATGCTTTCTGGATATGCGTTCCAACTGGCGCTCTGGTTGTAGCCATCAGACTAGATGGAAGTCTTACCCATCTGTGAAAGAGCATATAGGATCCCCTTTCCCCCACATTAAACTCTTTTTTGGAGGGTGCCTCCTTTGTATGCTTTTTGTCTTATCCCGAACCATCCGACCAGCTTTTAGAAGAGCCTATCCTGTCCCTGACATTGGCCGTCTCTGCCTTTTTCTCCTTTTGGGGTCACCTAACGTAAGATAACATTGAGCTTTTTGCTTGCCACCATGCCATCTATGTCTTCTGCTAAAGCCCTGTTTTTCTGTTCTATTCTAATAACTACGTCTTCGCACTGATCCAAAGCACCTTACAAGGTGCCGGGAAATGTGAAAGAATTCCACAACGTTACTTCACTCATTAATGGCGCTACCTTATAGCATATCTCAGTCCAATGTGGCTCGGCAGAAGAGCCATTCGAGCGGATCTGAAGGCTTCCAGACGGTCGAATGGCTCTCCTGGAGAGCCAATCCGAAGATGTTATGCCTTGGTCATTGCTCCCTTGCAGTATTCATGCTACTTTATCATGCGTTACGCTTTATTGCTTGCGGAATTCCTGGTGTATCCTTTGTGTGTGTCAAAAATCTGAGCTCTCCGGAAATCTCAGCGTTCACTCGGAAGGCAAGAGACCCGCAGGCGCTCTAGATGGTCGGGTTATGGAATACACGCAGGAGCATGCTACAAAAACTCGCCGAGCAGGAAATCTCGCAACCCAGATACACCGGCCTAAATCGCCGATGCAGAGACAATACGTGAAGGACATAGGCCTTAAGACAAAGAATTGACTATTGTCAAAAGAGACCTATGGACATGTCGTTATCTCAGCTACTTGGCAGACCGTGGAGGGTGACATTGAAAACGCAACCGGATCAAATCGAGGAACTTGAACAAGAGATCAAAAGGCTCTCTGCCGAGTGTGCGAGACTGCGGGAGGAGAACGACCGCTTGCGAGCGGAAATTCACGATAATCGGCCAAGTGGGGAAATTCACGGCAATCCGCCAAGTATTGTGGCCGAAGCCATACCTAAGAAGCGCACCCCTGATAGCACTCGCAAATCCTTAGGGCCGCCACTCGCGGAGATTGCCCAAACACCCCCGTTGCGAGTCACCTCAGCATCATCCGCAGATGATAAGATTGCCTTATTTCGCAGGCTCTTTAGAGGACGCGACGACGTTTACGCGAAACGCTGGGAGAACAAATCAGGAAGATCCGGCTACTCCCCTGCTTGCAAAAACGAATGGGTACGCCACGTCTGCCGTAAGCGATGCTCACAGTGCAACAACGCTGACTACCTACCTCTTACGGATCAGATTATTAGAGAACACCTTTCAGGGAAGCGCACTATTGGCATATATCCCCTCATGTTCGATGAGACGTGCTGGTTCCTTGCGGTTGACTTTGACGGAGACCATTGGTACGATGATGCTCTTGCCTTTGTTACAGCCGCAAATGAAATGGAAGTCCCCGCGTATGTGGAACGCTCTCGTTCGGGCAAGGGAGGACATATATGGATCTTCTTCGATCGCCCACTTGAGGCCTCCATCGCACGCGATCTCGGAGCAACTATCCTTACCAAGGCAATGAATAGCAGGCCTGAGCTCAGTTTCCACTCATATGATCGCTTTTTCCCGAACCAGAGCACAATGCCTAAAGGTGGATTCGGAAACTTGATTGCCCTTCCCCTTCAGCGTATTCCGCTGTCCGCAGGCAACAGCGCCTTCATAAACAATGACCTCGAACCCTATCCGGATCAATGGGCCTGCCTGTCGGAAATCCGCCACATGAGTTCTGAGGAAGCCGTAGCATTAGTGCAACAAGCAGTTGCTGATAATACCATTACAGGTGTGCACATGAGTTCCGACGGCCAAGAGCCTGATGATGGGACCGGCTCTGTTGATCCCTGGACGACTCCTTGGACTCTTCCTCCGTCGCGCAAAACACCGGATGAGCCTATCCCGGGCCCTCTCCCGGAGACGGTGCGTAGTGTGCGGGCAAACATGGTCTACATAGAGAAGGAAGGTCTTCCTGCTCAGATGATCACTCGTCTCCGCCGCATTGCGGCGTTTCAAAACCCTGAGTTCTACAGGGCTCAAAGAATGCGCCTTTCAACGTTTGACAAGCCTCGCGTGATTTGCTGCGCAGAGGACTACCCACGCCATCTTGCTCTTCCCAGAGGGTGCCTTGATAAAGCCATGTCGCTACTCTTCGAACACGGCGTCTCTCCAATCATTGAGGATGAAAGGTTCTTAGGAACTCCCGCGGACTTCGCTTTTCACGGCGAGCTCAGCGAGGTCCAGAAGGAAGCCGTGAGAACACTGCTTTCCTTTGATGACGGTGTGCTGAGCGCTCCTACGGGTTTTGGGAAAACGGTCGTGGGGGCCTCGATGATCGCCTCAAGAAAGGCAAATACGTTAGTGTTGGTCCATAGACGCCAACTATTAGATCAGTGGCGTGCACAGCTCGCTACGTTCCTCGAACTGACGCCTGAATCCATAGGGCAGATTGGTGGAGGGAAAGTCGCCCCCAACGGCAAACTGGACGTAGGCATGATCCAAAGCTTGAATCGTTCTGGAGTGGTCGATGACATAGTAGGCACATATGGGCACATCATCGTGGATGAGTGTCACCATGTATCAGCATTCAGTTTCGAGCAAGTCTTGAAACAGGCAAAGGCCAGGTACGTGCTGGGATTGACTGCAACCCCCGTCCGAAAGGACGGCCGTCATCCAATCATAATGATGCAATGCGGGCCTCTAAGGATGCGGATAGATCCGAGGCATCACTCTCTCCGACAATTTGAGCATATTGTGCTCCCGCGCAATACCGGTTTCATTCTGCCTCCTGACGCAGGAGATGCCAACATACATCAGATCTACGCCTTGCTCGCTCTTGACGACAACCGTAACGCCATGATCCTTGCAGACATCGTCAAGGCGGTTCGGTCCGGCAGATCCCCGTTAGTCCTGACTGAACGGACAGCACATCTCAAGCTGCTGGCGACTGAACTCCGAAAATATGTAAAGAACGTCATCGTGCTACGCGGAGGCCGTACTGAAAAGCAACGTGAGCAAGCCAGAGATGAGCTTACTGCAATCCCTGGTTCTGAAGAACGAGTTATCGTAGCTACCGGCAGGTACATTGGAGAAGGTTTTGATGATGCGCGCCTTGACACTCTGTTTCTTACGCTTCCAATCTCATGGAGGGGAACAATCCAGCAATATGCAGGCAGGCTCCACCGTTCATATGAGGGGAAACGCCTGGTTGAGATATACGATTACGTAGATGAAAATGTGCCAATGCTAATGAGAATGTATGGAAGGCGAGTGCGTGGATATAAGTCTATTGGGTACGGGATCCAGGGAGAGTAGTGACACTAGGGTCTCGTGTCCGGCAAAAATTCAAGAAACGTGAAGCAGCAATATTCAGGGACCGGCAAAAGATATCCTATTTGTTTACATTCCCGGACTCGTAGTGTTTCCCCAAAGCTGCCGGAGGCCTGGATCTGACTACTGCGCCGGCAAGTATTAGGATAGTAAGAATGTAGGGGATCATTTGCACTAGTTCTGTTGCTATGCGCATCTCCGAAGTTTGCATGCGCATCTGGATCGC
>DGZL01000167.1:0-287 GCA_002398515.1 Firmicutes bacterium UBA4981 | reverse complement strand
GTTTGCATGCGCATCTGGATCGCGTCAGTAAATGAGAACAAGAAGCTTGCGCCCAAACCTTTCAGAGGATTCCAACCGCCGAATATACATGCCGCCAACGCCATATATCCACGTCCTGCAGACATATCCTTGCTGAACCAGTTAAGCTGTGCAAGGGATAGATATGCCCCTCCTAACCCTGCCAAACATCCACTAAGGATCACGCAGAAATACCGGATTGCGCGCACGTTTATGCCGACTGTGTCAGCAGCCTCCGGATGCTCACCTGTCATCCTTATGCGGAGTCC
>DGZL01000048.1 GCA_002398515.1 Firmicutes bacterium UBA4981 | reverse complement strand
ACATTGGCGATGATCATCTTGACACGCAGATACTGCTGTATTAGAATAGCTCGTGGGGCTTGATGCCCGTATTTACTTTATTGATGTGCGAAGATTTCACGAGGGGGATATCATGATGGCTCGTGGCGGACTAAGTCCCCAAGGCATAGAGGGCGAATGGTACATCGTTGATGCCGAGGGAAAGACCCTCGGTAGGCTGGCAAGCCAGGTCGCAAGTGTGCTTCGGGGCAAACATAAACCTTCTTACACCCCGCACTTGGATATGGGTGACTATGTGATAGTGGTTAATGCTGAAAAAGTAAGAGTTACCGGCGATAAGTTGAGGCAGAAGATGTACTATAGACACAGCGGATACCCAGGTGGCTTCAGAGCCGTCTCTCTTGGAGACATGCTTGCAAGAAAGCCTGAGGCTGTAATTGAGAATGCAGTTAAGGGAATGCTGCCTCATAACCGGCTCGGGCGCAAGCTCAGGGGAAAGCTTAAGGTCTATAGCGGACCTAACCACCCCCATGCTGCACAGCAACCGAAACCTCTTGAAATTGAGGGTTGACGGGTCCGAGCAGCGTTATTCCGAATGAAGGAGGGTAAGGCATGGATTTAGCAGAGACACGGCAGGGACCGGTGCAAGCTACCGGTAGACGTAAGCGTTCAATCGCCAGGGTCCAATTGAAGCCAGGGCGTGGACAGATAGTTGTTAACGGGAAAACGGTGTCCGAATACTTCGGGCGGAAAATTCTCGACATTATTGTGCGTCAACCCCTTGTTCTAACCGGCACAGGCGACAAGTTCGATATTGTTGCGAAAGTTCAAGGCGGTGGAATGTCAGGTCAAGCGGGGGCTCTGAGACACGGCATCGCCAGGGCCTTGCAGGTGTACAACCCGGACCTGCGTTCGCCACTGAAAAAGGCCGGGCTCCTGACGCGTGACCCCCGTATGAAGGAGCGCTACAAATACGGACTCAAGAAAGCCCGTAGAGCGCCGCAGTACTCTAAGAGATAAGTTTGCTGTATGTCTTAATCCATATAGCGAGGTATTTGCTTTTCCAGGTTCACGCTGAATACCGGACGCATTCCTGTTGTGGGATTATGCGGCCGGTTTTTTGCTGCCTGTGCTGCTTCCTTCGAATGGATGTATAGCTTATGGTACGGAGGCTTATGGTACGGAGGCGCCGGAGGGACCTGAGCATCAGTCGCGGAGGCTCTTTGAAGCCCGCGGTGTCATAAGGTGAAAGCTTATCAGCGTTAATATGGTGATAAGGCCTTCCGGCTGAGGTGCGAAGGATCTAGAAGGAGATCCGCCGGGGCGCCTCGAAAAGTAACCTTCAGACGGACTTCTGAACGTTTGGGGGCCTTCATTTGAAAGCGTATGTGCCGCGCCAAGTAAGGCGGCAGAGGCAAATCATAACTCAGCTGATTGTCGTTGTGGTTGTGGTGGTATTAGGCGTTTCTGTAATTGTCATGCGCTATCCCTGGATCATACCTGGCGCCACAGATTTCATAGACCAAGCAAGATTACTATGGGATTTGGCAACTCTTCCTTTGACTGTTAAGATTGATGTGGAAAATGCGGTATTTTGGGGGCCGAACCTTCTCATTGTGAATATCCGTATCGAAAACAACTCGCGTTTCGTAATTCTCTGTAAAGACCTGCGTTTGGCGGATAGGGGAGGACAAGTCTATATGCCCAGTAGCACGAGTGTTTACTATGTGACGCGCGATGAATCCCTTTGGATGAGACAGATTAACCCCGGGCAAAAGATCAAAGGGAAATATGCTTTTACCGTGCCGGACAACGTTTTCGGACTTATGTTCGCTGTGGACACCGGAGCGGGACTAATCAAGCTTCAGCCCATTAGTGAGGTATCGAGGGCATACTGAGGCGCTCGAGGTAGTCTTGCTTATGGTGATGCCAGGTAGCCAGGGTGTGAGTCATGTTACGTGATCATGTAGTATCTGAGCTGGAAGGGTATAGATGCCAAGCATGACCGGAGTTTGCCATCTAGAGGCCGTCTCGGAGCATGTTCGGGTTGGCAGACCATACTCCGGGTTCGCATGGCATGCCGGCCTGGGTTTTCCGGAGCATACCATAGTGGTACGGAAGATACCCGGATGATGCGGAAAACACCAGGCCGATGCGGAGGATACCGCGGCAGTGCGGAGCGTCCGAGGGTAGTGCAAAGCATACTGAGGAATTGGAACGAGTAGGCTTAGGTGACGAGGGGATGAGGAAATAACCAGGGAGGTGCAACCGTTGGAGTTAGAGGCTGTGAAGTTGACTTATGACAACGGTGTGGCGTTCGTGACGATAGACAGGCCCCCTGTAAACGCTTTGAACCTTGAGGTCTTGAGCGAAATTTCCAGGGTGCTTCGGGACTTAGAAACACGTGCTGAACCTATGGTTGTGGTAGTAACAGGCGAGGGGCAGAAGGCGTTTGTGGCCGGAGCTGATATTGGCGAGATCCATGGGCTTACACTGGAAACAGGCAGAGACCTTTCCAGGAAGGGGCACGAAGTGTATGGTAAGATCTCAGCTTTCCCCTGGCCTGTAATTGCCGGGATTTCCGGGCTTTGTCTCGGTGGTGGCATGGAGCTTGCTCTTGCGTGTGATATTAGGATTGCAGCTGACAGCGGAAGATTCGGACAGCCTGAAGTAAACCTTGGAATAATACCGGGGTGGGGCGGGACTCAGAGGTTGCCCAAGCTTGTAGGTACAGGTGTCGCCCGGGAGTTGATACTTACAGGCCGCGTCATAAATGCCGAGGAAGCCTTAAGGATAGGCCTGGTGAATCAAGTGGTGCCTCAGGAAGCTTTGCGGAATACTTGTATAGAGCTTGCAAAGACTATCTTGGGTAAAGCGCCGCTTGCCGTGAAGATGGCAAAACGAGCCATTAACGAAGGGATTACAATGTCACTTCAGGAAGGCTTGAAGCTGGAAGAAGAATGCTTTGGGAAGCTCTGCGCGTCAGAAGACATGAAAGAAGGGACTTTGGCATTTCTTGAGAAGCGCAAGGCTGAGTTTATCGGAAAATAAGAGAATTCAAAAGAGGTATGTGCATGCTTTATTCGTCTGTTATTGTCCCCGGCCTCCAAATTGACGCGGAGAGCGTCCATGAAATCCTGGTTGAATTCGTCAAAGTCCAAATGTCAAAGTCAGGGCTGAAGAAAGCTGTATTCGGGCTTTCCGGTGGCCTTGACTCAGCTGTTTTGGCGTTTGTCCTAACTGAGGCTCTGGGTTCGGACAATGTCCTTGCTGCTATTCTTCCGTATCATGCCACTGACCCTGAGAGCCTTGAAGATGCAAAGAATGTCCGAGATATTCTCAGGCTTCAATGCGTGACAATTGACATTACAGCGATGGTTAATGAGTGTTGTGGCGCGCTTCTTGCTGCGACCGGAGAAGAACCCGGCAGGGTCCGGCTGGGGAACATAATGGCCAGGCAGAGAATGATCTTGCTTTATGACTTATCTGCAGCCACCGGAGGTCTCGTCATAGGAACAAGCAATAAGACAGAACTTCTTCTGGGGTATGGAACCCTCCATGGGGATCTTGCATTTGCTTTTGATCCTCTAGGCGACCTCTATAAGACACAGGTTCGCTCATATGCAAGGTATCTCGGGGTGCCGGAAAACATAGTGGCAAAACCCCCAAGCGCGGATTTTTGGGCAGGCCAGACTGATGAGGAAGACTTAGGCTTCACTTATGATGATCTGGACAAACTTCTCTATCTCATGGTAGATGAAAGACGAACTAAACAAGAACTGCTGAAGATAGGCTTTGACCGGGCTTTCATCGATACAGTCAAGACCCGCGTCCGTCGGAACAAGTTCAAGACAAAGATGCCGGTATTCGCCGGATTGCAGACAAGAGGAATAGGGGGGGACTACCGCTATTGGCGGAGCACTATTTCACAGAAAAGCCTAGTTCAGAGCGGTCGATAAAAGAGATTACCATCGACATTCGGGGAATTCCTTTTACATTCCGTACAGACAGAGGGGTATTCTCCAGGGGCAAAATCGATCGTGGAACAAAACTCCTCATAGAGGCAATGAATCTTGACGGGGTTAAGAAAGTTCTGGACCTCGGGTGCGGGTATGGCCCAATAGGCATTGTAGCTGCTAGGCTTTCTCCCAAGTCAGAGGTTGTTATGGTAGACGTAAACGAGAGAGCATGTGAACTCGCCCGAGAAAACGTCAGGCTGAACCGGTTGACGAATGCAAAGGTCTTGTCAGGTAACGGATTCGAACCCGTGCGCGGTATGAGGTTCGATCTCATCTTATGCAATCCTCCGATTCGAGCAGGCAAGTCAGTAGTATTCCCCCTGATCACAGAAGCGCGGGAATTTCTCGAGCCCCGTGGGTGTCTGCTTGTGGTGGCCCGTACGAAACAAGGGTCAAAGAGCATACTAAAACATATGTCAGAGGTGTTTGATGTAGCGAGGGAAATTGAGAAAGGTGGCGGTTATCGAGTTATGGAAGGCTCCGCTTCCGGCGGCGGTCTTTGCTAAGTAGCGTGCGCATAATTATGTTGTAGGAGCTGTTCGCCTAAAGAGAGCTTTCTTTCTCTTGGTATGGCGCGCTACAAAGGGTGAATTCCTATTGAAGTCACCGGTGGTTATCCTCTGGACAAATCGGGCTTGGCTTGTTGCCTTGGGAACGATTGGGATAGTCATGGCATTCCTCCTTATCCTCACCTATGTATCAGTGAAAGTCAGTGCTCCTCTTTCAGAAGCAGTATGTGGTAAAACCATTGTTATCGATCCCGGCCACGGGGGAATCGATGCAGGCGCAAAGGGTCGTTCAGGAGTCATGGAGAAGGATGTAGTCCTGGACATAGGCTTGCGTTTAGCAGATTTGTTTAACCGAGCTGCTGTTTACACAGTCCTAACCCGAAATACAGACGACGGTCTCATAGAACCCGGCAACCGTTCCCATGCCAACTGGAAGAGGCTTGATCTGGAAGGTCGCATAGCGCTCGCAACTGAACACAATGCAGACATTTACGTCAGTATTCATGCCAATAGTTTTCCGGAGCAAGTCTGGTCCGGGGCGCAGACTTTTTATCATAGCAAGTCAGATGATGCTAAGGAACTTGCCATAGCCATACAGAAGGAACTTGTCAGTCGTCTCGGGCCGAATCTCCGAAAAGCGAAAACCGGTGATGATTACTTTGTGCTACGCAAGTCGACGATGCCTGCAGTCATTGTAGAAGTGGGGTTCCTGTCAAATCCGCGGGAAGAAGCCTTGTTGGCCCAAGCTGATTACCGGAAGCAGGTGGCTGAAGCTGTCTTCTATGGAACTGTCAATTATCTTGTGGAATCTTATAAGAAAGGCAGGCTTCAGGAGGGTGATGAATCCAGGCCGAGCTCTGATTTGCCAAGTGAATTCACGGACATCCAGGACTATGCTTCCCTATACTCAAGAGCCAGGGCAGCTTTGAACCTGGAGGAAAACGAAGTAGCCCTGTACTTTGCAGGCCCCACCAATTTCGATGATGATCTCATGCCTGAGGTCCGCGAAATCCCCGGTCTGGGAGCAGAGAGCAATCCGGACTCACGTGCTTCTCGAGTGGTCCAAGAACTCATAAAAGGGCCTGCACGCGGAAGTGTGCTGTGCCCCACGTTGCCGCGAGGCACATGCCTTAAGTCTGTCAAGATTGTGGATAATGTAGCTTATGTAGACTTCAGCGAGGAACTCATGGAGAATCACTGGGGAGGGAGCAGGGCTGAGGAGTTGACTGTCTATTCCATTGTGAATACATTGACAGATGTCCCGGGAATCAAGGAAGTCCAGATTCTTATCGAAGGTCTGGTATCCTCCACCATTGCAGGCCACATTATCCTTGACGAACCTCTTTCCCCCAACTTCGACATCATAGAGTTCAAGCAATTCTGAGATGGGGCAAAGAGGAAAAACCTGACGACTTACAGAATATCATAGCATCTTGGGGATTATCCTACGACTGAGAAAAGCGCTTTTGCGCGAGAAAGTCGAGGTGTGGTTATTGTGAAGCAAACAGGCGTGGTGTTGTGTGTCCTTGCCCCTCATCCGCCCCTTCTTATACCGGAGATAGGGAAAGGGGATATCCGTGCTGTCAAGGCCACGCAGGAAGCCATGGGAGAGCTGGCTCGTCGTGTAAATCAAGCCAAACCTGACGTTATCATTGTCATCAGTCCTCATGCGCCTTTGTTCCGCGATGTGGTAGCGGTTTTAGTAGATGACCCGCTTAGGGGGGATTTTTCCGCTTTCGGCGTGCCTGAAGCCAAATACCGCTTCAGGAATGATCCGGAGCTTGTCTCGGCTATCGTGGACGAGGCCGGCAAGATAGGGGTAAGAATTTACAGGTTCGACTCAGAGAGCGGAGGCATGTCGAGGAGGCCTATGGGGCTGGATCATGGGGTTCTTGTCCCTATGCATTTCATAAATAAAGAGGTAGGACAGGATGTTCCTGTAGTAGTCATGGGCACCGCCTTGCTTCCCCGTGATGTGCTTTATGCTTTTGGACAGGCTATAGATAAGGCAGCCCGGAGGCTGGAGCGAAATGCTGTCCTTGTTGCAAGCGGAGACTTATCACACCGCCTGACTAGGCAGGCGCCTGCAGGCTATAGCCCCCGGGGTCGGGAATTCGATGAAAGACTTATTCAGCTTTTGCGAGACATGGATATCCAAGGAATTCTGTCCTTAGATGATTCCTTGCTGGATGAGGCAGGTGAGTGCGGATACCGTCCGGTGGTGACTGCGCTTGGCGCTCTCTTCGGTGATGATCTTCGGTCGGAGGTATTGTCATACGAAGGCCCGTTCGGAGTGGGTTATGGATGTGCGCTTTTCGGTCCGGAGATGGATTTAGCGAGGAATTGCGATTCCGGCCGATGCTCGTCCGGTGAGAGCTTTCCCGTAAAGCTGGCTCGCGCTGCAGTTGAAGCCTACGTAAAATCTGGAAAGAGGATAAATCCTCCTGAAGAGATCCCGAGAGAATTTCAGGGACGGGCAGGAGTATTTTGCACTCTGAAGATAAGTGGCGAGCTAAGAGGCTGCATAGGGACAATAGAACCGACAACAGGCAGCATCCCCCAAGAGATTATCGGGAATGCCATTGCTGCTGCGACTCAAGATCCGAGGTTTCATCCTGTCAGAGAAGATGAACTGGGCAGTCTTCACTATTCCGTGGATGTTCTAATGCCCAGCGAACCTGTTTTTGGCCTGGATGAGCTGAATCCTAAACTCTACGGTGTCATAGTCCGTAAGGGGCGGAGGCGAGGATTGCTTCTGCCTGATATCGAAGGAGTGGATACTCCCGAGGAGCAAGTGGCGATAGCAAGAGGTAAGGCCGGCATAGGTCCGAATGAAGATATAGAGCTCGAGAGATTTGAAGTCAAGAGGCATACTTGATGAAGAAGGCATCTTACTGGGAGGCTGGGCCGAAGAAGGTTGTCTTGTGTCTTCTCTGTCCACAATACTGCAAGATTCAGCCGGGCAACGTCGGGGTGTGCCGTGCAAGGAAAAACGTAGCGGGTCAGCTCATTTCCCTGAACTACGGCGAAGTGACTTCCTTCGCGTTGGATCCGATTGAGAAGAAACCTCTGTACCATTTTTACCCGGGTTCCGAGATTCTCTCAGTTGGAACCAAAGGGTGCAATCTTTCTTGCGGGTTTTGTCAAAACTGGCAAATTTCCCAAGCTGACGCAGATACCTATAGGATTACTCCTCTGAGATTAGCTGGAGTTGTTGCAGATTACGGCAGGAAGAAGGAGTCCATCGGGCTTTCATACACGTATTCCGAGCCTTTGATTTGGTTCGAATTCGTGTCGGAGACTGCCGAGCTTGTCCGTGCAAAAGGTTTCAAGAACGTGCTGGTGACAAATGGCCATGTTAACGAAGAACCACTCAAGGAGCTGCTTCCATACATAGACGCCATGAATATTGACGTAAAATCATTCTCTCCGGCGTTCTATGCCAAAGTGTGTCATGGTAAGCTCGAACCCGTGTTACGAACAGCTGAACTTGCACGGGAAGCAGGTTGTCATATCGAAATTACGAACCTGGTGATACCCGGCTTGAATGACTCTGAGGATGAAATCAACAAGCTGGTCAATTGGGTTGCCAGAGCCCTCGGCGACACAACGCCTGTGCATTTCTCCAGGTACTACCCGGCGTATAAGTTTAGTGAGCCCCCGACACCCATTGACACACTACGCAAGGCCGCTGATATTGCAAGGCAGAACCTAAAGTATGTTTATCTTGGGAATGTCCCGGGCATGGAAGGCTGTGACACTGTCTGTTATGAGTGTGGCAATAAAGTGATTGAGCGGACTGTTTTCGGCGTGGCGCGATTCAGTTTGAGGGACGCCAAGTGTGAGTATTGCGGCGCCCCTATCCACATTATTCGAACTTGATCGCTTCTGTCGGACAAGAGTCTCTCGCTTCAGAGCAACAGTCCGACCGGTCGCACTCGTTTTTATCAATGACAATGACGTGAGCCTGTCCGTCATCCCCTATTTCAAACACTTCAGGGCATATTTCGGCGCAAAGCCCACAACCGATACAGAGGTCTGAGTCTACGGTAATAGTTGGCATTTTTGTGTCGCGGCTCTCCACCATAAGATAGCGTTTCTTTATAGACTGCTCAGTGTTCTTGCAGCTCAGCTAAGGGTCATATATAAGTCATCCTGTGTTCAATCGAGTTTCACTTGGTATTCCTACAGAATTTATCTAGCACTTGCGTCAGCCGCGTACCTCCTTTCAGTCATAGTCTTGTCCTGATCTGGGAAAACAATGTTTTGGGAGTGCTTATGAAGGAGTTCCCGTCATATTGTCGAACCATATTCTTGAATGCGACAAGAAAGGGAGGGATAAGGATGAACAAAAAGCTGCTCATAGCAGTCGTGATCATTGGTGCGATGGCGCTTGCCGGTGTAGCATCTGCAGCAAACCATGTCGGTGTCGGTTATTATTTTCAGGGGGATGCACGAGGTTTGACCCTGAAAGGCGAATTGGCGCTTACTGACACGATAGACGTGGGCCTAGACTACTTTGGCATTGAAAACGCAGGCTGGGCCGATATTTATGGATCGATGGATCTCAAAGAATTCGGCGATGCTCTTGTCGGCGCATACGGGGGAATCAGACTACATACTGCCGGTGGAACCTCGCCTGCTCTGCTAGTAGGTGTATGGGGAGAACAGCCGGTACACCCGCAACTCGTAGTGTATGGCGATGCCGGCCTCGGTATTAGGTTCGGTTCCGGTAGTGCCAGGGCATGGCTGGAGGCGTCCGGTGGCGTTATGGCAGAGGTTTACGCCCCGTTCTGGTTAGCCGGTGAGATTATTTTCAAGACCCAAAATGCACCTAGCACTACAGGGTTTAGAGTCCTTGTAGGCATGGATTTCTGATTATCCAGTATTAAGCTTGTGCTGTAAGTCTCGGTGTGCAATGACTCAGGTTGCGCAACAAAGTGAGTGAAGCAACGGATCCAGTTGGCATTAAGCCCAATTGTGCAAACAGCTTTGTTGGAACTAAGTCCAACTCAAACGGAAGCTTACTTAGTCAACAGGCCTGTTTTTCATCAGGCACAGCTGGGCGCCAAACTTAGTTGGACAGCAGGTTCAGCTAGGCAGTAAATCCAGTCACATAACGACTTCTGTTGCGACACAAGGACACAAGTATGATCCGGAAAACAATGAGATAATCAGAACTGAAACAGGCTGCGCGACTTCACCTGCAATTACGGCGTGGCCTGTTTGCATTTACTCCGGATTGGAACTGCCATACAGTTTTCTTGGAATCCTTTGATGTGGCAGAACATCCACCACCTAACCGCTGATCATTGGTCGAAAGTAGCACACGTTTTTTTTCGGGACTCTCGAGGTGTAAGGTTTTC
>DGZL01000037.1:5915-6082 GCA_002398515.1 Firmicutes bacterium UBA4981 | reverse complement strand
ATGGCGATAAACCTTGTCCCACAAGTCGCGGCGTCTTATGCAAAGGGACAGCGGCGCCGAACAGTTCAGTTGACAAAAAGTGCAGTCAGAGGCGCATTATTAGTCGGGATCCCTGCTTCAGTCGGACTTCTGACATTACCTACGGAGATAAGCGCTCTTGTTTTCGG
>DGZL01000037.1:5527-5679 GCA_002398515.1 Firmicutes bacterium UBA4981 | reverse complement strand
GAGATAAGCGCTCTTGTTTTCGGGGATCCCGGCGCAGGAGTTCCCCTTAGGATAATGGCATTTAGCGCCACTTTTTTGTGTCTGCAACAGACGACAGCAAGTGTCTTGAATGGTGTGGGGAAGGTAGGCCTACCCCTCAGAAACGGGCTTAT
>DGZL01000037.1:0-5303 GCA_002398515.1 Firmicutes bacterium UBA4981 | reverse complement strand
CTACCCCTCAGAAACGGGCTTATTGGGGTAGCTTGCGCTACTTTGGCCAATTACGTTTTTACAGGGATTCCCGGAGTAGACATAAAAGGGGCTGCCTTTGGAATCGGACTTGGATTTCTCATAACAGGGATCCTCAATACGATCGATTGTGGGAAACTGACAGGAGCAGGCCTCAAACTTTTCATGACAGGGTGGCGCGCAGCAGTAGGCTCTGCAATCATGTTTCCGGTAGTCCAAGGTATCAACGGTCTCCTGCTTATGCGTACTTTGAGTTGTGCGGTATCTGCGTCCTGTGCAATCCTCACAGGTGTGGTTGTATATGGATTGGCTTTGGTTTTTCTCGGAGAACTCAGTTCCCGGGAGATAGCGATTATTCCCGTTGTAGGCAATTCCTTGGCCCGGGCCCTCCGGCTCGTCGGTGGACCACGCTGAGCAGGAACTATCCTGCTTACCCGGCTTTGTTTCCTCATTGACCAATTCATCCCTCCTCTCTTAGCAAGATAAACCTCGAGCCTATAGCAGGAGATCCCCGGGTAATGTCGAAGGATGATACTGTTATAGGGTCATCCTACAACTATTTGTAAGGGGTGATGGGTGGTATTGATATGGAGCCAGTAAAACGTGTCCGAGTAGTAGATTCTGTTTCCGAAAAACTTGTAAGAGCGATATCAGAAGGCAGATTTGACGCAGGCGCGAAACTCCCGCCTGAACACGACCTTGCTGAAACGTTGCAGGTAAGCAGAAATGCGCTTCGAGAAGCGGTTCGTCAATTGGAGACTATGGGCATAGTCACAGTCAAGCACGGTGACGGAACTTATGTTAACCGTGTAACCGGCAACTCCCTGGTTACCCGCGCTCTTCAGTTCTTCACATTGGGCGGAACGACCTTGATCGATCTTGTTGAAGCCCGTGAAGCTATTGAAGTAACTGCAGCCATGCTAGCAGCTGAGCGGGCAGGGGATGAAGAGGTTGAAGCTCTTTTGCGACTGGTTGGTGACATGGATGACCTCATCACCAGTCCCGGAGAGTATGTGGAAAAGGATTTTGCGTTTCATGTGATGGTCGTTGAGGCGTCAAGAAACCAGGTTCTTATTGAGCTGTTTTCCACAATTCAGGACATTCTCATGGTTCAGTTGCGGAAAATCATGGAGCTTTATGGAGTCACAAGGGAGTCATATGGTTATCACCGGAAGATAGCTTCCGCCATAGCGGATAAGGACTCAGAGGCCGCAGGAAGCGCAATGAGAGACCACTTTACGAAAGTCGCAAAGCCTTACGTAGCCAAAATCGTGAATGATCCCCACTTGAACTCGGGAGGAGAAGGGCCGACATGAATATCTATGTTTTGCTGAAGCAAGTGCCGGGCACATCCGATGTGAAAATGGATGAAGAGACCGGGACAATGATAAGAACGGAACACAAAAATGTTATTAACCCTTTGGACGAGAATGCACTGGCTGAAGCTATTCGACTAAAGGATATCAGACCGGAGGTAAAAGTTACGGCAGTCAGCATGGGTCCGCCTCACGCGCAGAAAGCCTTGCGGGAAGCTATAGCCCTTGGCGCCGATGAAGGAGTGCTCCTATCCCACAGGGGATTCGGAGGGTCTGACACTTTGGCGACAAGCAAGGCATTGGCCAAAGCCTTGGTGACGTTAGCCGGCGGTCCCCTTAGCAACGATGACTTAGTCCTTTGCGGAGACCGTGCAACTGACGGAGAAACAGGACAGGTAGGTCCTATGGTATCCGCTATTTTGGATGTTCCCGTGATGACTTATGTTCGTAGGATTGCCTTGGAAGACCATTCTATCGTGGCCGAACGAGTAGTTGAAGAGGGTCTCGAGCTCATCAAAGCGTCTCTGCCCGCTGTTGTAACTGTGGTCAAAGATATTAATCAACCCGGATTCCCCACTCTCTCCGGAAAACTCAAGGCCAAGTCCAGGGAGATTCGTGTTCTTATCCCTGACGATCTCGGTCTTTCCGGTGATGATGTAGGGCTTAAAGGATCCCCGACAAGGGTTGTCAAGGTGTTTCGGCCGAGACTAAGCCGGGATACGATTGTTCACCCGCAAGACACCGGCGGTGTGGCAGTGGACAGCCTTCTGTCTTTTCTTGAAGAACGCGGTATCATTTGATTCTTGCATGGTACGATAAATGGAAGCAGGTGATGGCTTTGACGTATAGAGGTGTAATGGTAATAGGAGAGCAAAGAGGCGGGGTGCTTCACCCTGTGACGTATGAGTTATTGGCAAGAGGACGCGTTCTTGCTGACAAACTCTCGGAGGAGCTTTCTTGTGTGATCCTCGGGCATGAGATGGAACAGTTTGCAGAAGGGATGATCCAAAGGGGCGCTGATGTCGTCTATGTAGTGGACGACCCCGCACTCAAGCACTTCCTGCCTCGGCCTTATGCAACAGCGTTGACCAGACTTGCCAAGGAGGCGAAGCCTGAAATCGTGCTGTCTGCTGCGACCACGCAAGGCAGAACGATTATGCCTCTCATTGCAGCGAAACTGGATACAGGACTGACAGCAGACTGTACAGGGCTTGACATAGATCCTCTTGACAGGTCACTCCTTCAGACACGGCCTGCCATCGGAGGTAATGTAATGGCGACCATAAAGACGCCGACATCGCGGCCTCAAATGGCTACTGTAAGGCCGAAGTCGGCAAAGCCTCTCCCGGCTGACGAAGGTAGACAAGGCAGGGTTGTATTGAAGACTTACGAGGCGAACATATTTTCCACTTGTGAAGAACTGGTTGAGTTTGTGAAGGACACTACTCAGGATGTAAATGTGCAAGATGCGGATATTGTGGTCTGCGGGGGAAAAGGCCTCAAGACCCGGGACAACTTCCACATGATAGAGGAACTTGCTTCCTTGCTGGGCGCAGCCGTAGGCGCAACCAGAGATATTGTGGATCTGGGTTGGGTGGGGTATCCTCACCAGATAGGACTGAGTGGAAAAACGGTATCACCAAAACTCTATATAGCAATAGGCCTTTCCGGTTCGGTGCAGCATCTTGCAGGTATGCAGACATCCGAGACTATTGTCGCAATAAACAAGGACGAGGACGCTCAGATTTTTCAAGTGGCTGATTTCGGTATTGTCGGAGATTTATTTGATGTTGTTCCGGAATTAATCGAAAAGCTAAGAGAGAAAAAGAACGGAAAATGCGTGAGGGAGGGGTGAGGCTTGTGTCAAGATACAGTCGAATCACAGAAGACATCACACGCGAACTTAGAAGTATTGTCGGGCCTTCCTCTGTAGTCACTGATGAGGAAAAGATGCTCCCGTACGCTCACGATGAGGTGTCTGAAGACGCATATGTCAAAATGCCTGAAGTTGTGGTGCGGCCTGGGACGAAAGAGGAAATTGCTTCTATCATGAAGTTGGCAAATAGAGAGAAGATCCCGGTTACTCCGCGAGGGGCGGGAACCGGGTTGTCCGCAGGGTGTGTTCCGGTGTTCGGAGGGATAGTCCTTTCTTTGGAGAGATTGAATAGAGTCCTTGAGATAGACAAAGAGAACCTTTTCATAATTGCGGAGCCGGGAGTCACTACCGGAGAGGTCCAGAGGCGGGCGGAAGATGCAGGCCTGTTCTACGCGGGTGATCCGTGTAGCGCGGAAAGTTCCCATATAGGCGGTAATATTGCTGAGAATGCAGGTGGTAACAGGGCTGTCAAGTATGGGACAACTTCGAGACATGTCTATGGACTCGAGGTAGTCCTTCCAAATGGGGAGATAATGACTCTCGGCGGTAAGTGCGTGAAAGATGTCACAGGGTATGACCTGATTCACTTGATCGTCGGTTCCGAAGGAACTCTCGGAGTGGTGACGAAGATTTGGCTCAAACTCCTTCCCCTTCCGAAGTGCAGGGCTGACCTCTTAGTGCCTTTTGAGGAGATGCAAAAAGCCATAGAAGTGGTGCCGAAGGTCATGACGATGGGCGGGATTGTCCCCACATCAGTGGAATTCATGGACAGCATGTCGATAAAATCTGCTGAACTCTATCTCAACCAAGTTCTTCCTCATAGTGATGCAGGCGCCTACATTATCATTGAAGTTGAAGGCAGTTCAGAGACCCAGGTGGAAGAGGATTACGAAACCATAGGGGAGTTATGCTTGGAAAACGGCGGCATAGAAGTATATGTGGCTGACAACTTATCTACCCAGGAGCGCATATGGAAAGCCAGGAAATGCGTGGCAGAGGCTTTGCGTGTTGTGAGCCCGGTGTACTGTATGGAAGACATAACTGTGCCCACCAGCGAGATTCCTAAAATGCTTAAGGAGATAACCGCTATTTCGGAAAAGCACGGCGTGAAAATACCTTGCTTCGGACATGCAGGCGACGGCAATATCCATGCGACACTGCTTAGAGAAGACATGGACGAAGACACATGGGGGAATATTAAGGAGCAGGCTCTTGAGGAAATGTATGCTGCCACATATATGCTGGGCGGAAACCTTTCAGGCGAACACGGAATAGGGGCCAAGAGGCTTCATTCCCTGGAGAAGCTCATGGATCCGGTAGCCCTTGATGTCATGCGATCAATAAAACAGACTGTCGACCCTAATCTCGTTCTAAACCCGGGTAAGATTTTCGACTTGTGACGAATTCCGCAACGGGAATCTCTTTCTTCCAGGACCGTTTTTAGGTCAGGGATTCCGCAAGCCATAGAGCGTAACATGTGGTGAATCAGCATGAATGCGTAAGTGTTAAATAGCCCCCACCTTCAGTCTGTGGGGGCTATTGGTGTGTATGTTGCAAGGGAGCAATTGGAAGAGGTAGTTGGGTTTTCCAAGGGGATTATCTCATGTCAAACACCGAACTCAGAGGGATATGGTCGATTCTCGACCATATTTTTCAAAACGCTGCTCCAATTTCGACCATCTTTTTGGATTATCGCAGAAAAAGGCCGATAAGTGGCCGGTTTTCGACCACCCCCAACGGCAATAGTGGTCGATTTTCGACCACATGTTTGGGCTGAAGAGAGATTCTGATAGCTCTTTGAGGCTCAGGTGGAAGGTTTTCTACCACTTTTTTGGAAAAGGCGGTAGCTTTTCGCCCACCTTTCTGAAAAATGTGGTCGATTTTGTATCCACAATCCTTATGTGCAGGGATTCTCTGTGATGAGGTGGTCTATATCCTACCGCCCTGACGCCTAATCGTGGTCGATAATCGACCACTAACAAGCCTCGAGGTGGTCGATTCTCAACCATCCAGGCGATTGCGCTGAAGAAGATGGTTGAAAATCATGCAGCAAAAAAGGATGTGTGGTTGATTCGTAAGCGTCAAATAGCCCC
>DGZL01000127.1:437-8896 GCA_002398515.1 Firmicutes bacterium UBA4981 | reverse complement strand
GGAAGACAAAGATGACTCGAAGCGTTGAGAAAAGCGGCAAGACTATAGAAGAAGCAGTTCAAGATGCTTTGAAGGACTTAGGCCTGCCGTCAGATGAAGTGGAGATCGAGGTTCTTGAAGAGCCTTCAAGGGGGATTCTCGGACTTGTCGGTCAGAGGTTAGCACGTGTCAAGGTAACAGAAAAGGTGAATCTGGCAGATGAAATCTGTGAGTTTTTCGGAAAATTGATTGACTATATGGATCTGAAAGATATTACCATTGAATCTTCCTTTGACGATGGTACGCTGGAGCTTGAAATATTCGGTGACGAAGTGGGAGCCCTCATTGGAAGGCGCGGGGCTACTCTTGATGCAGTGCAATATATAGTGAATCTTGTTGCAGGAAACTATTGGAGACAGCTGGAGGCTAGCGGAAAACCCGGAGAGAGGATTAGGATTATCGTTGATGCTCAGGGATATCGCGGTAGAAGGGCAGCATCCCTAAAGAGGCTGGCGCGGTCTGTAGCAGAGCGAGTTATGAGAGACGGTGGAGAAATCCGCCTCGAGCCCATGAATCCTATGGAACGAAGAATAGTTCATCTTGCTGTTCAAGAGTGTAGAAGTGTGGAGTCGTTCAGTGAAGGCGAAGACCCGTTCAGATATGTGGTTGTTGCGTGCAAAGAAGAATGAAGACAACTGAGTCCTTTAATAGTATCAGTTGGGGCATGACAACACAATAATATAGGTAGACTGAGAGCAGGATGAAAGTAGATGCGTGTCTTTATGACACGCTTTTTCGTTTGTCCGGCATGTTTGCTGAGCCGAAGGACTGAAAGAAGTCCTATCACCTAACCGGCGGGAAGAGAACCTGTAGGCAAGGCCGTCGCCGGTAACGGTGGGGTCTGAAGGAAGCCGAAGGGGGAGCACGGAACACAGCAAAAGCGAACCGAGGGTGGCCTGCCAGGTGGGTAACCTTGCCAAATATGGGGAAGCCCTGTATTATCCGAAGAATCGGTAACCCTAAACAAGCGGAAACGCAAGCGCGGGGATATGTGGTGCAGGGTGGCAGATGAGCCCGCTTCCGGCAAACATCATGTTGAATGAAGGCGACCATGAGTCGGAACAGCGGGGGCACCGTCTTGTACGCTATGCAGATGACCTGATGATATTCTGCAAGAGCAGGAAAGCGGCGCAAAGGACGCTGGACAACATCATCCAGTACATTGAAGGGAAACTGTTCGTGAAGGTGAACCGGGAGAAAACACAGGTCGCAGACATAAGAGACGTGAGATTTCTGGGATACGGATTCTACATGTACCGGGGAGAAGGACGGTTGAGAGTTCACCCGAAAAGCGTCAAGAAGCTAAAAGACAAACTCCGTGAATCAACAGGGCGCAGTAACGGGATGAGCGTCGAGAGTCGCAAAACGAAGCTGAACTACATAATACGTGGCTGGGTCAACTACTTCAAACTGGCGGATATGAAGAAACTTATAGAGACACTCGATCAATGGTTGAGACGTCGCCTGAGAATGGTGACGTGGAAGCGTTGGAAGAGAGTACGGACGAGGTACGCAAATCTAAAGAAGGCCTGCTTTCGTCCACTGAGGCCCAGAGGGTGTATGATAGCCTGTCATCACTCAAGACGAAATGCCTGGGATGGAACTTGCACTCATTTATGCTACACTCTTGGTTAGAAGGTTAATTGCCTGAGTAGGGGATAGTCTTGAGAGGAGCTCTGCTTGTGTCAAAAGACAGAGAGACAATTGCAGCTATATCCACCCCTTTGGGAGAGGGCGCCATCGGAATTGTCAGGGTCAGCGGGAGCCTGGCTTTTGCCATCGCTAATAAGGTCTTCAGGGATCCTTCGGGTCAGCGCCAACGAGAACTCAAACCATGGGGGGTTAGGTATGGTTCTATAGTGGATTGCGAGACAGGAGAGCACGTCGACGAAGCTCTTGCTGTTGCTATGCCCGCCCCTCATAGTTTTACAAGGGAAGATGTGGTAGAGTTCAGTTGCCATGGGGGAGTTGCAGTTCTCACGAGAGTCCTGGAGACTGTAATAAAATGCGGGGCACGGCTTGCAGAACCCGGGGAGTTTACGAAAAGAGCATTTCTAGCAGGCAGAATAGATCTTTCACAGGCAGAGGCTGTAATAGACGTTATTCGCGCCAAGACGGACTCTGCACGTAGGCTCGCGCTGGCGAATTTGAGGGGTGAGCTTTCAACCAGGGTAGGTCGAATAAGAGATAATGTGCTGGTGCTCCTCGCACACATAGAAGCCTCAATTGATTTCCCTGACGAAGATATCGGGGTTTTAGAAGTAAAGGATATGACGGAGCGGGCTCAAGAATCAGTATCGGAGCTTAATGAACTCGTCCGCACCGGAATGAGCAGCCGGGTTTATCGAGATGGTGTAAGCGTAGTTTTGGCCGGAAGGCCTAACGTGGGTAAGTCAAGTCTTTTTAATGCTCTTGTAGGTAAGATGCGTGCAATTGTCACTGACATACCAGGGACCACTCGTGATGTCATAGATGATTGGACTACGATTAAGGGAGTGCCGATAAGACTGGTAGATACAGCCGGAATGAGGAAAACCCGGGATTTGATAGAGAAACTTGGGGTAGAAGCAGCGAATCAGCAGGCTGAAGAGGCTGACCTCGTTGTGGCGGTTATCGACGGCAGTCGTCCTATTTGTGACGAGGACCGAGATATGCTGTTGCAGGTAATGGACAAGTCCGGTGTAGTGGCTGTAAATAAGTGTGATCTCGAAAGTGAAGTCGAGGAAGGCAGTCTCATACCACATGCAGGGGATAAGAGGATACTGAGGATGAGCGCCAAAACAGGAGAAGGTATCAATGAGCTGGAACAAGCCTTAGCCGACCTTGCTGTAGCAGAAATCACAGGTGCCTGTGAAAATCCGGTCATGGCTAATCTTCGCCAGCTTGAGGCTTTAGAGAATGCTATGCGTTCCATGGAAGAATCGGCACATGCTCTCAGTAATAGTGTTTCGCCGGATCTCGCTGCTATTGATATGTACGAAGCCCTCTTCTGGCTTGACCAGATTACGGGTCGGTCTGCCTCAGAGGACTTGATGGAGAAGATCTTCAGTGAATTCTGTATTGGTAAATAAGCAACTATCTAAGCGCTTTCTAAGGAGGTGTCAGTAGGAGTGCTTGATTACGATATCATTGTCGTCGGTGGAGGCCATGCAGGCTGTGAGGCTGCTCTGGCTGCTGCGAGAATGGGCGCAACTGTTCTCCTGCTGACTTTGGGGTGGGAGTCAATTGCGGATATGCCGTGCAACCCATCCCTAGGTGGTCCAGGGAAGGCTCAGATTATTAGGGAGATAGACGCTTTAGGCGGGGAAATGGCCAGGAACATTGACGATGCCTATCTACAGATTAGGCTCCTTAATACGGGAAAAGGCCCTGCAGTGCATTCATTACGTGCTCAAGCAGATAAAGACGCTTATCAGGCTCGAATGAGGGAAATTCTCGACGCAGAGGAGAATCTGGCAGTAGAAGTCTCGCATGTAGAGGAGATCCTCGTCAGCCGTGAAGGCCAAGTCAGAGGTGTAGAGACCAGGGAAGGTAAAGTGTATCTGGCGCCGACTGTAATCCTTGCCACAGGGACATATCTTGGAGGTAGAGTCTTTATAGGAGATGTAAGCTATTCTTCAGGACCTCATGGACAACCTGCATCTACCGGGCTGACCAAGATCTTGAGGAACCTCAGACTTGAACTTGCAAGGTTCAAGACAGGCACTTCACCTAGGATAGCTCGAGCTTCCATCAATTTCCGTAATACTAAGCAGCAGCCGGGCCATATCCTTCCATTCGGATTTTCTTTTGAAACCCATGGCACCAGAGGGGATCAGGTGCTGTGCTATTTGACTTATACTACGCGCAAGACGCACGATATCATCAAAGCCAATCTCTCCAAAGCGCCGCTTTATACAGGGGCTATCACAGGACGTGGACCCCGTTACTGCCCCTCTATTGAGACAAAAGTGATGGAGTTTCCTGATAGAGAAAGGCACCAGGTGTTTCTGGAGCCTGAGACGAGAGCCGGGGAAATAGTGTACCTGGGAGGCCTGTCAACAAGCCTGCCTTTGGACACGCAAAGAGAGATAGTCCATAGTGTTCCAGGGTTGGAAGACGCAGAAATTGTGCGTCCCGGATATGCCATAGAGTATGACTGTCTAGTACCTACCGAAATATCGCCATGGCTGGAAGTGAAGAAGGTGCCGGGTCTGTTTACTGCGGGACAAATCAATGGGACATCAGGTTATGAGGAAGCTGCAAGTCAAGGTCTCATGGCAGGGATCAATGCGGTTTTGAAGCTCCGAGGACGGGAGCCTTTCGTGTTAGGGCGCTCTGAGGCATATATTGGTGTGCTCATTGACGACCTGGTCACAAAGGGAACCAAAGAACCTTACCGGATGATGACTTCCCGTGTGGAGTACCGCTTGACTCTTAGGCAAGACAATGCGGATCTGCGGTTGACAGATAAGGGATTTGCTTTGGGTTTGGTTCCAGAGGAGCGATATGAGATGTTTAGCAAGAGGCGTCGGCAAATCCAAGACGAACTCGCCAGACTCAAGACAACAATCGTTCCTGGGGACGCAGCTACTACACGGCATTTGGAAGAAATAGGAACTATGCCTGTGCAATCCCAGACTTCGCTGGGGGACTTATTGTCACGTCCGGAAGTGAGCTATCAGTCTCTGGCTGCTATTGATAAGGACAGAGTCAAATTGCCCGAAGATGTGACTCTTGTGGTGGAAATAGAGCTGAAGTATGCAGGTTATATCAGAAAACAGATGAGTCAAATAGAACGAACTCAACGTTTGGAAACACGCAGGATACCGAGGAGTATAGAGTACTCGCTGATTCATGGGCTTTCTCGGGAAGCAAGAGAGAAACTAACTGCTGTAGATCCCAGATCTCTTGGACAGGCAGCCAGGATATCCGGTGTGACGCCTGCGGATATCGTAGCACTTGTCGCGTATCTTGAGACAGGCAGTCATAGACGAAAGCAGGACAGCGGTGATGCAGATGGAATTTAGGGAGGCGCTTATTGCCGGTGGGCAGGCCCTGGGTGTTGAGATCCGCCAAGACATGTTAGATCTATTCGGGTTTCATTATGAAGCACTCATGGAGTTTGGAAGGCAAACAAATCTAACGTCGATAGAGGGGAAAGAGGAAGTTGCTGTAAAGCACTTTCTGGATTCTCTCACATGTTCCAAGGCAATCGAGATCAGGGATGACTGGGATGTAGTGGATATCGGAACCGGTGCAGGGTTTCCAGGAGTGCCGCTAAAGGTGGAAAGGCCTTCTCTGGCCCTTACCTTACTGGAATCTTCGCAGAAGCGTGTGAGATTTCTCGAGCTCCTCGTATCCAAGCTCGGACTCAGTGACACAGAGGTGATATGGGGTAGGGCTGAGGATGTGGGTCGGATGGGGCGGCACAGGGAGAACTATGATCTGGCGGTTGCGCGGGGAGTTGCTGAACTGGCGGTCTTGGCTGAGTTGTGTTTACCATTTGTCAGGGTCGGCGGGGCGTTTGTCGCATTCAAAGGACCCGGAGTTGAGCATGAGCTTCCGAAAGCCATGAAGGCCATGGAAATAATGGGGGGGCGGATGGAGAAGATCGTGCGAATGGCATTGCCGTGGGATTATGGGGAGAGGTGTATAGTAATAACTCGGAAAGACGCATCCACGCCTGAGAAGTATCCGAGACGGCCTGGGATTCCCGGCAAGCGTCCTATCGTCTGAAAGTAGGATTTTCTGGTGATAGGTGATAAAATCCAGAGAAATTGGAGACTGTTCATATGGGTTTGAGCTGGCGAGAAAGAGGAATGCCCCTCCCTGAACAGGAATTTGGTCAAAAGGGTACGAAGAAGGCAGGGAAGGAACTCAGTTCTCTACGACGAAATAGTATCTACGGTATTTCTAAGGAGAGGTCTTTGGATGAGAGAGGAGCTGTCACGTCTTATCGGCTTTCGTGGGAGGGACAAGACGTCGACAAAGGACCGAATTACACAAATCCCCGTTGAGCATATCAAGGCAAACCCTTACCAGCCTCGGGAGACTTTTGACGAAGAGAGCCTCGGAGAGTTGAGCGCCTCCATTAAGGAACACGGGGTGCTTCAGCCGATAATTGTGAGGCCAGGCGGTGAGGGGTACGAGTTGGTTGTGGGTGAAAGGCGTCTTAGAGCTTGTCGTATGGCCGGGCTCGCCACTGTCCCTGCATTAGTAAGAGACCTTACCGTCGGTGAATCAGCAGAGCTTTCTTTAATAGAGAATTTGCAGCGCAAAGATTTGACAGTAGTTGAGGAGGTCAACGGGTACGAACGATTGATTAGGGAATTCGGATTGACCCAGCAGGAACTTGCAAAACGCGTAGGTAAGGGCCAGTCGACTATTGCTAACAAGCTTAGACTTCTGAAGTTGCCCACGCCTGTTCTCAACGCTTTGGGAGAGAGGAAAATCACTGAGCGACATGCAAGAGCCCTGTTAAAGATGAAGTCCGAGCGCGAGCAGGTCGCGATGGTAGACAGGATATGCAAGAAGGGACTTACTGTCGGGCAGACAGAAGCACTAATAGACGTGAGGACGAAAGAGCTTCATAAGAGACAGCTCAAAAGAAAGATACGAGGAGAAGAAGACGGTTCTGTTCGTGCGATCAAGGACATACGACTTTTCCTAAATGCTATAAGAGACGTTGTGGGACAACTGAAAGCAACTGGTGTGGGGGTTGTCACCGAAGAAGTCGGCGATGAGGATGTGTTGGAGCTTAGGATTCGCATAACGAAGCCATGGGATGGAGCAAAAAAGGAGAATCGTAGCAGACAAAAGCTGGTCTGATGCCAGCGAATCTGAATTGGGAAAGAAAAGCCTCTCAGGAGCGGGTGGTTATGGGAAAGGTAATAGCTGTTGTCAACCAAAAGGGTGGAGTAGGAAAGAGCACTACCGCAGTGAATCTAAGTGCATGCATGGCAGATGGCGGCACAGATGTCCTTCTAGTGGATATTGACCCTCAAGGTAATGCAAGCAGCGGTGTGGGAGTTGATAAGCTTTCCACCGGGAAGTGCGTTTATGATGCGATAATAAACGATGAACCCATCGAAAACCTAGTGCTTAATACGTCAGTCGAACATCTGCAGGTAGTGCCGGCCACTATTCAGTTGGCAGGCGCAGAAATTGAGTTAGTTTCCACTATGTCGCGAGAAATGAGATTGAGGAAAGCACTGGAGGCAATACGTGAGAACTATGCCTATGTAGTTATTGATTGCCCTCCCTCGCTGGGCTTGTTGACCTTAAATGCACTAACTGCTGCAGACTCTGTCATCGTACCCATCCAATGCGAATACTATGCGCTTGAGGGACTTAGTCAATTGCTAAACACAATTCAATTAGTAAGGAGACACTTGAATCCTAGCCTGGCACTTGAGGGTGTAGTCCTTACTATGTATGATTCTCGAACGAATCTCTCTCAACAAGTAGCGGAAGAAGTAAGGAAGTTCTTCTCCGACAAAGTATATGAGACTGTTATACCTCGGAATATTAGATTAAGCGAGGCGCCTAGCCATGGAGTCCCTATCATTACCTATGATGAGAGATCAAAAGGCGCTGAAGCATATAGACAATTGGCAAAGGAAGTGATGGCTGGTGGCTAAGAGGGGGCTAGGGAGGGGGCTTAGAGCGCTCATACCGGATATGGAGATAGTTGCAGGTCATGAGGTAAGGGAATTACCGATTGACGGGATCCTGCCCAACCCCTTTCAGCCGAGAAAACGATTTGATGAATCGAAACTGGCGGAGCTTGCCGAGTCCATTAGACAGCATGGTATAGTGCAGCCTCTCGTAGTGAGGCAGAAAGGCAACTCCTATGAATTGGTGGTGGGCCAGCGCCGGCTTCAGGCTGCTCGAATTATCGGCCTGGAGAAAGTGCCTGTTATCGTGAAGGCCTTTGAGGACATTGAGATGGTTCAGGTGGCTCTTATCGAGAACCTGCAAAGAGAAGAGCTTAATGTAATAGAGGAAGCAGAAGCATACAGGCGGCTTGTTGAAGAGTTTGGGATGACCCAGGAAGAGCTGGCAAAAGTCCTTGGGAGAAGCAGGCCGACAATCACAAATACCCTACGACTCTTGAATCTTTCTCCCGAAGTGCAAGCAATTGTTTCACGTGGAACAATTGCTATGGGACATGCCAGGGCGCTGCTGGCAGTTGATGATTTGAGACTACAAGAGAAGGTCTGTAAGCATGTAGTTGAGAAGCAGCTTTCTGTGAGGGAAACCGAGGAAATTGTGCGTCGGGTAGTGGCCACAGGCCGATTACAGAAGGCTAAGACCAGGACGGACCAGGCAAAAGACCCGCATATTGTGTCAATTGAGGAGAGGCTGAGACGTGCCCTTGGTACACAAGTTCGGGTTCGCACCGGCAAGAAAAAGGGAAGAATCGAGATTGAATACTA
>DGZL01000127.1:0-206 GCA_002398515.1 Firmicutes bacterium UBA4981 | reverse complement strand
GAAAGGATCCTTTCCCTCGTACTTTAATCTGTAGGTTAGAAATCATTGTGTGACTAAGGTGAGATCGTCTTTCCTATGGTGGAAATGGAATGAATACCGTTTGGTTCTAGGCAACTCGTGGCGTGGTGTATCCCATCACGCCATAGTTTTTTGGAGTCCTTCATCTAAGTGTGAGTTCATTAATTTTCGCTCGTTTTCCGAGGTCT
>DGZL01000013.1 GCA_002398515.1 Firmicutes bacterium UBA4981 | reverse complement strand
ACTCACAGATTCTCTTTCCCCTCAATCCTTGATTTCAATTCCGCAAGGCGCGTAAGGGCCTCAAGCGGCGTCATAGAGTTGACGTCCATCTCTCTTATGTCTTCTACAATACTTTGATCCTTAGAAGGTGAGGATGCAGCGCACGCCTCATCCATAAGAACAGCAAGGAGGCTCATCTGTTGGGGCCGCGAAGGGCTCCGCTTCTCAAGTTCTCTCAAAATAGCATTTGCTCTCTTCACTAACTCCCTGGGCATCCCTGCCATCCTCGCCACATTAACGCCGTAGCTCTTGTCACACCCTCCCGGCCTCAGCGTGTAGAGGAATACCACCTCTCCCCCGCGCTCCTCAGCTTCTATGCGGAAATTCCTGACTCGGTCCAACTTATCTTCGAGTGCAGCAAGCTCATGAAAGTGAGTTGTGAATATGGTTTTCGCGCCTATTTTATCATGTATGTGCTCAATTACTGCTTGGGCTATTGCCATTCCGTCGTAAGTGCTGGTTCCACGGCCAAGCTCATCAATGAATATCAGTGTCCTCTCCGTGGCTTGAGCAATGATTAGAGAGGTCTGGAGAAGCTCCACCATAAATGTGGACTTGCCTTCTGCTATCTCTTCAGATGACCCGGCCCTTACCGCAATTCTGTCTGTAAGCGGGATAGTGGCGGAACTCGCAGGGACGAAACTCCCCATGTGAGCCATGAGAGTAATGAGAAGCGCACTCTTCCCAAGCGTGCTCTTGCCAGACATATTCGGGCCGGTAAGCACCATTATCCGGCATGATTCAGAATCCAGCCGAATGTCATTGGGAATGAACACCCCTAAAGGAAGAGATGTCTCTACAACAGGGTGACGTGCCCCGATTATCTCAAGATCCAGTCCATCGTGGAGCGTTGGACGCACATATCCGTATATCGCGGCTGATTCTGCAAGAGACGCAAATACGTCGATCTCAGCCATGACCTCTGCTACCTGCTGAATCTTGGGAATTTCGCATGCAGCCTTATCCCTGACTTCTGAAAACAGCTCGTATTCCAGGGAAGCCATTCGATCCTTGGCCTTAAGAATGATAGTCTCATGTTCCTTCAACTCAGGAGTAATGAACCGCTCAGCTCCGGTGAGAGTCTGCTTTCTTGTCCAGGCCTCAGGGACCAGATGCAAGTTGGCGCGTGTAACCTCGAAATAGTACCCGAACACCTGATTATAGCCGACTTTTAGCGACTTTATGCCTGTTTTCTCTTTCTCCGAAACCTCGAGAGAGGCCAGAAACTCTCTGCTCCGTGCGCTTGTATCCCGGATCTTATCCAGTTCTGTGCTGTATCCTTCTTGGATTATCCCACCCTCAGTCAGGACATGCGGTGGATCATCGACAATCGCGCCTGATATGAGATGCGTCAACGCGCCAAGATCCAAAAGACGCAAAGCCAGCCCCTGCAAAGCATCGCTTTTCGTCCCATCCACAAGGTCCTTGAGCTCGGGTATGACATCTAGGGATTCGGCTAAAGCCACCAGGTCCCTGGCGTTTGCCCCGCCTGTACCGATGCGAACAGCAAGTCTCTCTAAGTCTCGAACACGAGACAGAACTCGCCTGACGTCATCTCGTGTTATGACATCACCTGTAAGTTCTTCCACTGCATCGAGTCTCCTCGTGACTTCCGCCAAGTCCTGCGAAGGGCGATCCATCCACTTTCGGAGCAGCCTTCCGCCCATTGATGTCACCGTGTGATCCATCACGCTGAGCAGGGTGCGTTCCTTCCCGCGCTGCCGAGGCCGGATAGTATCTTCAAGCTCAAGGCTGCGTCGGGTTTCAGGGTCAATTGCCAGTGCGTCATCGATAGAGAAACATCGAATCCTGTTGATGTAGGACAATGACGTCATTTGCGTGCCTGATACGTATAGCAAAAGAACCCCGGCAGCCTGCATGCCAAGGGGGTATTCCATGCAACCTGAACCTTCCAGACTGAGGGAACCGAAGTGGTCAACTAATGCCTTCTTTGCTGATACTGCCTGGGAAGACCCGCCACGGGCGCCAGATACCGTTGACTGCGCCTTGTCATCTACGAAAGTCGTAGCAAGCCCTTCCAAGGACCTGAGTCCTGCAACAAGGCGAGGATTTTCCGCAATGCTTGGTGTGATGACACACTCCTTAGCACCCAGGCCGCCCACCTCAGCAAGGATGGCCTCCTCAGCGCGCTCCCCCCTGGCCTCGGTAATCGCGAACTCCCCTGTAGACACATCAAGCATGGCAAGGCCTACTGCTTTGCCTTGAGCTGCCAAAGCTATCAGGTAATTATTCCTCTTAGCCTCGAGAAACTCGGGCTCAAGAATCGTCCCGGGGGTGATCACACGGACGACTTCACGTCTTACGACTTTTCGTCCGGGACGAGGAGGCTCCATCTGTTCGCATATGGCGACTTTGTACCCGGCTTCGATAAGCCGACCTATGTATGTCTCTGCAGCATGGTGAGGAACCCCGCACATCGGCATCCTCTCGCCTCGGCCGGCGTCTCTAGAAGTCAGCGTTATCTCCAAGATTTTCGAAGCTGTCTTGGCGTCTTCATTGAACATTTCGTAGAAGTCACCCAGGCGAAACATTAGAATTGCATCAGGATGCTGAGCTTTCATGGCAGTGTACTGCCGCATCATAGGAGTGGTCAAACTGAAACCACCTCACCGATTTGCGTCCAAGCACGAGTCTCCGTGATTTTGACCTTCACCAGGTTCCCCTCTGAAACCTCTGGATGTAGCGGGAAAATTACCAGCTTGTTTGTGCGGGTGCGTCCTGACAGCATAGACGGGTTTGTTTTGCTCATTCCTTCAACCAAGACCTCTTGAACTTCGCCTTGAAGAGTCCGGTTGATCTGTTCGGTGATCTCCGTTTGTACACTTATCAGTTGCTGAATTCGCTCGCTTTTCACCTCTTCAGGCACCTGGTTCGGCATAGAGGCGGCAACCGTGCCCCGTCGTGGCGAATATACAAACGTAAATGCGGAGTCAAACCGGATTTCCTCCACTGCCCTCAGGGTGTCAGCGAAATCATCGTCGTCTTCACCGGGAAAGCCCACTATCAGATCTGTCGTAATGGAACACCCTGGCACAATCTGACGTATCCGGCAAACCAAGTCCATGTAGCGCTCCAGGGTGTAACCTCGGTTCATGCGAGCTAACACTCTATTTGAGCCTGCCTGGAGAGGCAGGTGGAAATGCTCACACACAGTCTCCGATGAGGCTATTTCACCAATGAGTCTATCAGTAAAATCCCTGGGATGACTGGTCATATAGCGTATCCTCGATATCCCGGGTGTTTTATCCAAAGAATGAAGAAGGTCTGCAAAATCACGACCGTCTTTGAGATCCCGTCCATAAACGTTGACATTTTGACCAAGCAAGACAACTTCGCCGAATCCCTCCTGCCCAAGTCTTTTGACTTCATCTGTAATGTCCTCGAACTTGCGGCTCCTTTCCCTTCCACGCACGTATGGAACAATACAATAGGAGCAGAAGTTGTTGCACCCGTA
>DGZL01000076.1:3678-7064 GCA_002398515.1 Firmicutes bacterium UBA4981 | reverse complement strand
TCTTAAGAAGTATGGACTTTCTGTCGCTCACGTCTCCAAAGCTGCCCTGGAAGTTGTTGAGAGGAAACGCTGATGCAGACAATACCATTTGCACCAGTAAAGGAGGCAGGTATCGTGACTAAGGTGAAAGTCGGCGTCGCAGGTTACGGAGTTATTGGCCAGCGTCTTGCTGATGGAGTTGCACTTCAGAACGACATGGAATTGGTGGGTATAGCAGATGTGGCTCCTACTCTGTCTATCCGTGCTTTGGCTGAAAGAGGGATGCCGTACAGGCTGTTTTTGGCAGCCCAGGATAATACGTCAAAGTTTACGGAGCTGGGAATTCCGGTTTCGGGCACTATTGAGGATCTGATCGGTCAGGTTGATGTTATGCTTGACGCCACCAGCGCAGGGATCGGCAAGAAGAATAAGAAGCTTTATGAGAAGTATGGCGTCAGAGCTGTCTTTCAAGGCGGAGAGAAGCATGACATAGCTGATGTATTCTTTCACGGTTGCGCCAACTACGAAAAGGGAATAGGGAAGGATTACCTCAAACTGACTTCATGTAATACGACAGGACTCATCCGGGCAGTGGATTGCCTAGATCGCTCTTTTGGCATTGAACAGGTGGCTGTCACTATTATCCGGAGGAGCGCCGATCCAGGGGACACTCACAGAGGAGTCGTGGATCTTGCGCTGGTCGAACCGGTTCCGAACCATCAGGCTAAAGATCTTATGCTTATCATGCCGCACGTCAAAGCTACAGGATTCCTTGTTCACGTTCCAACGACCCACGGACACATAATAACTGTCGTTGCGACTCCCAAGAGTGATGTTAAACTGGATCAGGTCTTATCCGAGTTTAAGAAGCATCCTAGAATACGTGTTGTCAAAATAGCTGACGGATTCAACTCAAACGCGGCGTTATTCCGCTACGCCCGCAATTTGGGCAACCCGAGGGGAGACATGTACGAGATCTCGATTTTCGAAGAGACTATAGGGTTTAGCGGAAAGGACATTATCTTTGCGTTAAATGTCCCACAAGAAGCGGTCGTCGTTCCGGAGACAATGGATGGGGTAAGAGCATGCACAAAGATGCAAGCAGTCAAGGACGATGCTCTTGTTCTCACAAACAAGTACTTAGGAATTGAATAATCCGGAGGGAGCAGATAGCCGTGAAGCATGGAATGCATACTCTGGATGACTTGGACGTCACAGGCAAGACTGTCCTGTGTAGAGTTGATATCAACTCGCCGATAGACCCGGAGACGGGCAAGTTGCGTGACATTACTAGGCTTGAACGATGTGCCGGGACTATATCTGAGCTTTCTGAGAAGGGGGCAAGAGTCGTTCTCCTAGCGCACCAGGGTGGGGATTTGGAATACGAGAACTTCTCTACAACGGAACCTCACGCAGAGGCGCTTGCCGAGTTGCTGGCCTGTCCTGTGCGGTTTGTTGACGATGTCTGCGGCCCTGCTGCAAGAGAGAGGATAAGGCAACTCAAAGACGGAGAGACTCTCTTGCTTGATAACGTGAGGTTCATGGCGGAGGAAATGACTCTCTTTGAGACAAAACTCAGGCTGTCTCCTCAGGAACAGGCAAAGACTATTGTAGTACGTAAGCTTGCGCCTCTTGCCGACCTCTATGTCTGTGACGCCTTTGCTGCTGTGCATCGTTCTCAGCCTTCGCTGGTGGGATTTGAGGAAGTATTGCCTTCCGCAATGGGTAGGTTGTTTGAAGAAGAGGTTACCGCTCTGAGTAGGGTTAGGGAGTCTCCGGAGAAGCCATGCGTGTTTGTTCTAGGGGGGGCTAAGGTCCAGGATGCATTCCTCATAATGTCTTCCGTGTTGGAAAACAGGGTCTGCGATACAGTCCTCACATGCGGGCTTGTAGCCAATATCATGCTCTTGGCGAAAGGCGTTGATATCGGCGAGGCTTCGAGGAATCTGGTTATAGAGAGAGGTCTGGGAGAGTACATCGAAACGGGCAAAAGACTTCTTCAGGAATTCTTCGATTATATAGCGCTTCCTTCGGACGTAGTGTACGTCGACAATTCCAGGCGCGAGGTTGCAGTTAGGAATTTCCCGGTGGACGGGCTCATCACAGACATCGGCAATGAGACTGTAAACGCATACTGCAAGCTGTTACGTGGGGCAAACACGATTTTCGTTAACGGCCCTGCCGGCGTGTTCGAAAGGCAGGAATCTGAGTACGGGACTAAGTCACTTCTAGGGGCAATTGCAGCGTCTTCTGCCTTTTCGGTGATTGGTGGAGGCGACAGTATTGCAGCGCTCAATAAGTACGGCCTCGAGAAGCAGTTCTCTTACGTATCAACAGCCGGAGGAGGTCTCGTGAGGTTCTTGAGCGGCGAGGAATTGCCTGTCATCAAGGCCCTGAAGGATGCGGCTAATAGAATGTCTTAGAGAGGGGTGGTGAAATCGCAGTATGACTCATGAGACTATATCGATTCCGTATGGCAAAGATTATATGAGTCTATCAATGCCCAAAGAAAACCTTCTTGGGGTATTCCTACCAAATGTTATGGAGCCATCAGCTGAACCTGAAGACATAATTCGGGAGGCTCTATCAAAGCCCATTGAAACCCTACCGCTTAAAGAAATAGTGAAGGGGCGAAGCAAAGCAGTAATCCTAGTAAGCGATATCACTCGCCCAGTGCCTACGCGACTTCTACTGCCGCTACTCCTCGATGAGCTTAGGAGCGCGGGTCTCGGCCCGTCGAGTGTGCGAATTGTAGTGGCGACCGGGCTACATAGAGGCCATACAGAAGAGGAAAAGAGGTCTCTTGTGGGAGGCAACATATTCGAATGTATGGTCGTAGAAGATCATTCGCCTGACAATTGCGTTAATTGTGGTATGACAGAGAGTGGCGTACCGATTGAGATTAATAGGACAGTGGCAGAGGCGGATCTGGTTATCTGTACAGGCAACATAGATCCTCACTATTTTGTGGGTTATACAGGTGGGGCTAAGGCGGTGATGCCGGGGGTATCTTCCAAGAGGGCAATTACCGCGACTCATAGCATGATGATGCTGCCTGGAGCTGAGGTAGGCAAGGTCGAAGGGAATCCAGTGCGTGCTGCTATCGAAGAAGTAGGAGGCAGGGTTGGTATTGACTTTATCTTGAATGTGGTTCTGAACGAGAAGAAGAAGATCGCGGGCGCTGTAGCTGGTCATCATGTTCATGCCCATAGGGTTGGGTGTAGTATTGCGGATTATGTGTTCAAGGTTCGTGTCCCTGAGGCAGCGGATATAGTGGTGGCCGGAGCTGGTGGATTTCCCAAGGATATCAACCTCTATCAGGCACAGAAAGCGCTAGACAACGCAAAGCTCCTGGTAAGGAAAGGTGGAACTATCATTCTTGTAGCAGAGTGCGCAGAAGGATTTGG
>DGZL01000076.1:2828-3477 GCA_002398515.1 Firmicutes bacterium UBA4981 | reverse complement strand
TTTGGTGACAAAGCATTTGAGTCGTGGATAACAGGGGCGCGAAATCCAGATGAATTGATTGAGAAGATGAAATGTCAGTTTGCAATGGGAGGGCATAAGGCATTAGCAATAGCCCTCACTATGAAGCGTACAAATGTGACTCTCGTATCGTCTCTGGACTCTGCCGTGGTAGCCCAGGCATTCTTTACTCCTGCCACCACTGTGAGTGACGCATTGGAGCAGTCTCTTACCAAGCATGGGCCTGGAGCAAGAGTGGCAGTCCTTCCATACGCTGGGAGCACGGTGCCCTATGTTGATGCTGTTGCTTAATCGTAGCTATGGGGGAGCCTGACAGGAATGTCAGTATTAGCATGAGAGGTAGGTTTACAATTGTAGTCGGGTAGTTGACTCCAAGCATCGAGAGTGGAAGAGAGACAATGCTACTTCCACTTCCGAAGTAACACGAGTGAAATGTGCTTCCAAAACATCATGTATGTATAGACAAGTTGAAGCAAGTCTAAAGAGAAACAGTGCGCCAATGATCTCAGCGGGCAGCACTGGGGACCATAGCTCTCAGGCACTTTAAGGCAAGAATGCGTTTCTTGATATTTGCCTGGCAGAGCAAGTTGTCTTTGGGATAAGTTGTACACTAGCCTAACCTATCTCTATC
>DGZL01000076.1:2362-2559 GCA_002398515.1 Firmicutes bacterium UBA4981 | reverse complement strand
GGCGTTTATGTGCGCTTGGGACGGTTTGTTTCTTTCTGGAGAGACCCTGATGTCGTGCCTGTAGATTAATCCAGACATTATCGGTTCTCTTCAACCCCCTAATAGCTTTTCTATGCCGTACACTATGCTCACTTTGGATCTAGTGGTTCGATAGTAAAGATAATCCATCCATCCAGAATTCGCATGTCAACGGACTG
>DGZL01000076.1:0-2180 GCA_002398515.1 Firmicutes bacterium UBA4981 | reverse complement strand
GTTAATCCGTCTGAGAAAATGTCACCCCCCATTGTTTTTGTCCCGCTGGCCATTAGCAAATTATGTGCAGGCTCGATGCTATGTCAAGGGTGGGCCTTCGGCCTGCTTTGCCCCCTTGACATAGCCTCTGCGCCTGCTTCGAATTATGTTGCTGCCAGCGGGAAGCCAGCATCTTTGTTATTCTGATCTTTAACTGCATTACGTGCCTGTTGAATTCGTTGTTGATACTCGTAACTGGCACGCTTCCAGGGATGGTTATCCGGAGGCTTCCACTGTGTTCTCATAGGTTTAGATTCTATGGTTACAGCCGGGGTAGATGCCTGTATAACGGGTGAGGAATGAAACTCTGCCAGGCTGTAATGCTTGCCCTTATAGAGCGCACTGATTGAGCCGTCTATATGCGTAAGCAAAAGGACGGGATCCCTTTTAGCTAATCCGACTACTCGATCCTTTTCATCATGGAGCTGGAACTTGGTATTATGGTAAGATATTATCGATCCCCCGAGTGCCTTACGGGGCTCCCTTATGGTGAGGATTGTGTCTAGATCCAGATCGGGGGTTAGAGGCCGGAATGCGAGCGTCTCTTCGGCGGGAGGCACTGCGAAGCGTGTATTATATCTGGGTATATATCCGGGGAGAAACTTGTTTGCCTGTTCAATAGTGTTGATCCCTGCAAGACGCATCTCAATGGGCAGCCTGCCCTGAAGCGTCCCCCAGAGGCGCTCTATACGGCCTTTCGCCTGAGGTGAAGATGCCGGTATATGTATGATATGCAGCTCGCCAAGGATGCGTCCTATCTGGGTAAGGTTAACCTGCTTTCCCTGGAGTTCTTCTTCTATAGAAAGCTTGTCCTTTCTTGAGGAGAAAAACATGGTATGACGGTCCGAGTATATCGATAGCGGTATGCCATGGGTCTCAAACATCTGCCAGAATACGTTGAGGTAGCCGATAATATCCTCTTGAGGCCTAAAATACAGGCCTAGGATAGCTCCTGTGGCATCATCGATGAGTCCATGAAGGGACATTTTGGGGCCCCGTCCCTCAAGCCAATTATGAGGGCTGGCATCGCACTGAATCAAGATTCCTAGCTGTAGTTTTCGCTCCCGCATGCGTCTGCGACGAGGGGCCCTCCTGGAGGCGATCGCTATCCCGGCTTTTTTTAGCACCCTTTGTACAGTTCGCGGACTTACCGAGATTCCGAAATGCTCTGCCATAAGTTCAGCCATGTGAGTGCAATTTGCACCTTTAAGGTCGGTTTGCGCTAATTCGATAATTCGTTCTACAGTAGATTGATCTAACGCATGCTTGGGTTTGCGTCCAGCATTACCATGCCCAAAAGCCCGGACTCCCTTCTTTTGCATCTCCTTCTTGATCCGTTTGATTTGGCGGATGCTTAACCCTAGAAGCTCGGCAGCTTGTGCATTTGTAATCTCTTTCGCAACAAGCTTATCCATTACGTAGACCCTCTTTCGTACCTTCTCCGTCAAGATGATGTCCCCCTTGTTCATGGGTGACATTATCTCAGACGCGTTATAGGGTGACAATATCACAGTCGCTTAACATCCATCCAGAATTCGCATTGACAGGAAACTGCGTGAGAAGTATAATGCAATTGTCATATAGATACCCAGTATCTATATTCTCAGTATCTATATGATCCAGGATTGGCGTTCTCCACGTTATCCAGGTATTTAATGGACGTATTTAATCGAGATATTCGTTGAGATACTTGATTGAGGTATTCGGTCTTTGATCGAGGTGTTTGAATGTCTGTTAAGCATGCGTTAATGGCGCTCCTCTTCAAAAAACCCACGTACGGGTATGAACTTCACGCAGCTTTCGATGACATGGTCTATGCGCTATGGCCTCTAAACCCGGGACAGGTGTATTCCACTCTTGACCGCCTGGCCCGTGATGAGCTGGTGACATTTGAGCGAATCGAGCAAGATGACCGTCCTGATCGAAAAGTCTATACCCTTACTGAACGTGGGCATGAGGCTTTCTTAGAGTGGGTTAGAGAGTCTGAGATTCCTGATAATCTCCTGCGTCGTGATTTCTACTTCAAACTCATCTGCATGCAGACAGCAGGAGTGGATGGCACAAAAGAAGTCATATCCAAAGAACGTAAAAGACTGTATAAAGCAACGAGAGAATTGAACGACTTTGCCTCGAACCTGGAT
>DGZL01000018.1 GCA_002398515.1 Firmicutes bacterium UBA4981 | reverse complement strand
GATTCCGTTCTTCCTGCAGGAAGTGAGGTGCTAATTCGGGTACATATCGGTGGACATGGTCTAAATATCAAAGAACGTCGGGGTATAGAGATAGACCATGGGTCAAGAAGCCTATGTAGAATCTGGTTGGAATTTTCCACTCAATATTGAAGTGCGCTCCCTTGAGCATCTCTCCGAAAGCAAATAGTATTTACAGGAGTTTGGTGAGAATACAAACAGGCGGAAAAATGGAAGCTAGCAAGTGATATGAAAGATAGAATAGACTTAACTAACATATGGAGGAGGTGAGCTTCAACCGGTATTTGAAGAGGGGTGAAGGTTTGAGAATAGGAGTGAGCCTACCTGTTGACTACCTTACGGGAAAAGTCTCGTGTGAAGCAGATAAACTATGGACGCAGATCTATGGATCAGTTGATCAATGCTTAAGAAGCTTAAGAGGTTTGGGAATAACCTCTGTGGAAATTAACAAGCTCTCTGAGGAAACTTCGCCTTCACAGTTGAAACACGCTGTAGAGGTAATAGGGGACATAGGCTTAGGAATCACTATCCATGGGTGGCTTCCGGAAATGAAGGTTGACCCCTGTCTTCCTCCGGCGATTCAAAAGCTGGAAAAGGCTTTGATGGCGTATCCACTTCAAGGATTGATTCCTTTTACCGTGCATAGTCATAGTTATGAAAGTAGCGTAAAGATACCTGACGATGAAGCTGCTAAGCAGACTTTACATGATCTGAACTTGCTTTCGAGAACTCTCGTACCTAAATCAGTATTCGCAGTAGCCTTAGAACTATGCCGTTATAAAGAGCGCCGTTCAGTGGGCGTTACCTTTAATGATGTCTTTTCTATGTCTGAACAGATTGGCCTAGAGAATCTGGGACTCTGTTGGGATGTAGGTCATAGTCAAGCAAATTATCGCAATCAACAGGACTTTCGGTTGCCTAGTGAGGAGTTTGCGAGAAAGGTGATTCATACTCATATTCACGATATCGGACCGGACGGAAGAACACATGGGCCTATTGTGGCAGATCAAGGTTATGTGAGAGACTGTGTAGATATTCTTAAGGATTCAGGTTATTGCGGGATATACAATCTGGAACTGTTTCCTCTCCGATGGAGATTATCACCCAAAGAGTGCAGATCCCGTATAGAGACTAGTATTAATAGTATGTTACACATGCTCATTGAATAGGAATACGTGCGCTCTACAGTAGCAGAGTAAACGCGGCGTACAGTGAGTTTGCTCTGAAGAGAGGGCACGTCAGTTCAGCGTTAGCGGGTGGCACCTAATAGACTGAGAGAAGTTCTGTAGGTAAATCATACTGACCCGGCAATTAAGGAGGGCTTGGTAGTGAAACGATTTGCTACGTTACTACTTGTGTTGTCTCTCATATTGATGTTAGGCGGAGTGTCATTTCCTGTTTTAGCAGCTGATGAGGATTGGAATGCAATTACTGACGCCGCAAAAAACGAGGGTTTGCTAATTGTGTATAACCCATCCAGTAGAATGGGAGAAGCGGCAGAAGGCTTTACGGCCAAGTACGGTATCGAAGTACAATGGGCTAAGATGAATGACGTTGAAGTAAGCGACCGCGTAGTGCGTGAACATGAAGCAAAAGCAAGAGGAGCTGACGTAATTGTTACGGAAGACGCAGCAATTCTAATGGCTCAATTGCTTCCCCAAGGATATGTAGTGAACTATATTCCTTCCACTCACAAGGACATCATACCTGTAGAATACCAAGATCCACTGATTTATCAATTCCAGCCTCGTATTATCGGTTATAACACGGAAGCATATGACGAATCTCCAATTGAAAGCCTTTGGGATCTTACAACACCGGAATGGCGTGGTAAGGTCCTAATGAGGGATCCACAGTTTACATCTACGAATTTGGCATGGTTTGCGGAAATAGTCGAAGCTGCAGATGAAATGGAAGCTGCCTATGAGAAACGTTTTGGCGAACCAATTACCCTAACAACCCCTAATGCAGGTTGGGAGTTTATCAAGCGCTTGGCGAATAATAAGCCAATTATGTTTAAGAGTGATACGGATGTAGCAGAAGCTGTAGGAGCCCGAGGTCAGGCAGATCCTCCGGTTGGCTTATATGTGCTAAGCAAGCACAGGGATATTCCTGCAAAAAATTTGGCCCTGGAAGCCTGTTACGGTCTGGAACCTTATATGGGTTATCTCTATCCTGCCTATGTAGCCATAACAGCGAATGCTGCCAGCCCTAATGCTGCAAAGTTGTTCGTAAGGTATTTGCTGGAAGAGGGTGTAAGGGCTTGGACGAAAGACTTAGGTAATTTTGCCACAGACCCGAGAATACCGACTCATCCGGATGATCCGTTGGGTGGCACTGAAGCATGGGCAAAAGTCACAATGCCTTTGAACGCTCAAACTACAGTGAAGCACTATGGAGAGCTCTTTGACTTTTGGATGAAGCATGCAAAGTAAGCATTACCGGAACTAAGTAGGTCCATTTCTAATAGGGAATAGAAAATGATGTTCGAGAGGAACAGGTAGAATAGGTTATGACTGCCGGGCGTATATCTCCCGGCAGTCATGTAACCTTGAGATAGGAGGTGCTGCAAAATGGGATTACACTCTGCGCAACCTGCAGCGGGCAATAGATTGGCCGTGCTTTGTGAGCGTGGCTGGAACCGCAGTAAACGAATACTGTCAAACCCTCCTTTGGTGCTAAGCATAGCGCTTTTAGTCATTTCCATCTATCTTGTTATTGTACCCTTAATTAGCGTACTGATTTCCTCTGTAACACTGCATAGTCGCGATACCCTTCGCGTCTTCGGCAAGAAAGTCGGCGAATTCACGACTTACTATCTTAAGCGTGTCTTTGCCAGTGACATAAGCGATGTGCTATTTTACGAGCCGCTCATGAACACGCTGATTGTGTCTTTCCTCATGTCAGTTCTGGCAATCTGTATTGGGACAATCCTTGCTTGGTTTGTGGTTAGAACGGATTTGCCGTTTAAGCGATTCATATCCAATATGGCTGTTGTCCCCTTTATTCTTCCGTCTTGGACTTTATCATTGGCCTGGCTGACTATTTTTAAGAATAGAACCATTGGTGGAACCACCGGAATTTTGGAGTACTTTGGAGTCCAGTTACCTGATTGGATCAGTTATGGTCCGTTACCCATTATTATCACTATGGCTTTGCACTATTATCCTTTCACTTTCATGCTTGTGGGAAGCGCCTTTAAAGGCTTTGATACACGGTTGGAAGAAGCGGCCTTTGTGTTAGGAGGAAATCAACGAACGATTCTGCGTCGAGTTGTTCTGCCAATGGTATCTCCGTCCATAGCATCTTCTTTTATCTTGACGATTTCACGAGGCATTGGCTCATTCAGCACCCCGGTTTTTTTGGGGAACCCCATTAATTATCGAGTACTTTCCACCAGACTGTTTGCAAGCTTGCAGGCAGGGAGTCCCGGGGACGCTTATGTAATCTCCCTAGTCATGATTCTGCTGGCTGCTACCTTTATTTTCATTAGCAACAGGATAATAGGCAAGCGAAAGAGCTTTGTGACTATCAGCGGCCAAGCCCCCAGAGCCAAGCTTATCAGTCTTGGGAAATGGAGATTCGTTGCATCTGCGGGTATACTGCTGTTCCTGTTTGCGGTAATTGTGGTGCCATTGTTTGTCTTGGCTGCAGATACATTCATGCGGGTACCGGGTGTATATAGCCCATCCAACTTTACTCTCCACTATTGGATTGGCAAGTCGACCCCTGGAATCCTAGATGGACGCCCCGGCATTCTGAGAGACCCGGACACATGGAAAGCATTTCTTAACAGTGTAAAACTGGGCTTGTCCACTTCTGTTCTCAGTGCTATTTTTGGAATATTAATTGGATATACGGTGGTCAACCTAAGAGGGACCTGGCTTTCAAGTGCGCTGGATCAGATATCATTTCTGCCCTACCTAATTCCAAGCATTGCTTTCGGCGCAATATATCTATCTCTATTTGCTCAACAGCGTGGTCCAATTCCAAGCTTATATGGCACATTTATGTTGATTATTCTGGCGACAACTGCCAAGAATTTCCCCTTTGCTGCTAAGTCAGGGATTTCGGCAATGATACAACTAGGACATGAGATTGAGGAAGCAGGTATTATTGCCGGGGCAAGTTGGTTGACACGGATGCGCCGCTTAGTGCTTCCACTTCAACGAAGTGGCTTGCTGAATGCATTAATACTACCGTTTATCTCGGCCATGCGCGAGCTAAGTATGGTAGTAATTCTCATTACTCCAGGGACGCAGCTGCTAACAACTTTGACTTTCAGATACTCAGACTACGGATTCTATCACATGTCCAATGCTGTTGTGCTATTGCTTGTTATTGTGATAGTCGTAATGACTTACATCATGCAACGAATTACAGGAAGCGAATTATCTGAAGGTCTGGGAGGAAACTGATATGCCGGATATTAGGTTAGAAAACCTGACGAAACGAT
>DGZL01000114.1:4162-4734 GCA_002398515.1 Firmicutes bacterium UBA4981 | reverse complement strand
TTCGACCATGTCGTTTCCGTGTCCGCAGACTACGCATTCGCAGAAGGCTGGAAGGCTGACGGAGAAATAGCCAAATGGTGGCATGACGATAACGGCGTAGGGACACAAGGCTTAGCCACAAGACTCAATCTCACCGGCGTAATAGGGCCTGTGGAGCTTGAAGGTGAGTTTGTCAGAGTCCCGGATGGCTATGCTCCTGAGTTTGTTCTTACTGATGAAGATGACGATGATGGACTAGAGACTGACGTCAAGACGATAGGTATCAGCGCTAAGGCGACAGTCCTTGAGGCTCTGAAGCTTACCGGCGGTTACAAGATGACCGGTAACGCCAGCGACATAGGCACCCAGTGGCAAGACTGGGATGTGGAGAAAGCAGGTATCGCAAACGTAGGTGCTGAGTACGAGCTTGCATTTGGTGACCTGAAACTCACTCCCAGCGCAACCGCAGAGTGCAAACACTTCTATGTGGATCAGCTGGCATCCACGCTCTGGGTAGACGGCGATAATCGCGTGACAGTCAAGGCAGGGGTAAAAGCAGAGTTCGCTCCAATCGAAGCGTCGTACTACCATAC
>DGZL01000114.1:0-3824 GCA_002398515.1 Firmicutes bacterium UBA4981 | reverse complement strand
AACTGGGCGAAGCAGACTGTTGCAGACGCACATGTCGGCGTGGATAAGAAGAAAGACGCACATACCACTACATTCAACGTTGGCGCCAAAGCAAACTACGCTATATACGAAGGCGTAGACCTCAAGGCAACCGCTCAGTATGGAATGCAGAAAGACCTTCTGGTAGTTGGTACACCGTGGACAAAGGCCATTGTGACTGCGGGAGTCGGTGCAAAGCTGACACCGAAACTGAAGGTCGACGTAGACGGCCAGTACCAGAGACTGGATAGGTTCTATCTAAAGGAAGGCGCATATGAGCAGTACAAGTATGCTCCTGTCACCAACATGATAGGCGGAATCAACTGGAACTACGATATCACAACAAACACTGTACTGAAACTCGGTGCCAAGGTGATTAAGTCCGACGTAGATAATGATGTAGAGCCGTACAAGAGCTACATAGCCCGCGTGGTTACCGGCTCACTGAAGGTCACATTCTAGTCTAGGATAGGACTACACCCCGGGGGGTCACCCCCGGGGTTTCCTACTTTTTCAGCCTCTATGCTCTCCAACGCATATCGTAGATCTCGCATGTTCCCGGATTGCATCGGCAGGTAGTTCCTAAGCAGACTAAGGCGGGGTTCCGCCGGTGCTTTGTACATGCCATAGGGTTGTGTCTATGGTGGCCGGTGTTGCGTTCAGGGACGGCCTGCTCGCGGCAGGCCTCGTTCGAATTCGGCGCAGTCGTTATGTCCAGGTATAAACGGCTTGATATCGTCTAAGAATGGACTGCCTCATGTTAACCTGCCCTATGGTATAATATTACTGATAACGATTGTGTTTCCATCATCCCCTCCCGATTCCGGGATCGCTCACAAGAGGGCTCTTTGGAAGAGCATAGGAAGTGAAATGCATGAATTCTGGGCAGTCTTCAAAGGAAGTCATAGTAGCCGTAGACCCGGGAAGGGAAAAGTGCGGAGTGGCGGTGGTCACCGGCGATCTGGAACTGATTATGAAGGAAATCGTTTCTAGAGAAGAGGCAGTACATAGGGTCCTTGAAATTGCCAAGAAATACGGGGCACATCGAGTAATTCTCGGCGACCGGACCGGTTCGAGAGAGTTTGCAGGCGAGATTGCGAAGGCAAAAAGAGCATGTTCAACGTCTATCGACAACCAGGAACATCCGTCTCCTGAGATCATTTTCATAGACGAGCATATGAGCAGCATGGAGGGACGACGTCGATATCTCCTTGATCATCCGCTTTGCGGCCTTTTGAAGCTGATTCCGGTGTCGCTAAGGACGCCGGGTGAGCCTTTTGATGATTACGTTGCAGTGATTCTTGCCGAAAGATTCTTCCAATGTCTGAAAAGGTAGGGTTTTTGGGAGGGATTATCGATACGTATATAGAATAATATTTGGTACAGATGTAATTGTCAAAATGACTTGAGCTGGTGGAGAGTGGTAAAACATTTGAGACTGCATAGGGGTGAGGCAATATTGGGCATACCGGTTTCCCGGGGACGCCGACAGTCACTGCTTAGGTGGGTGTCAATGGTGTCTCTTATAGTCTTTTGCGCCGTTTTTGCCTCACAGGGAATTGCCGGAGCTGCCAGCCCTTTCGGCGATGTAGAGAAAAGTCATTGGTCTTATAACACTCTTGCTGAGTTTGCAGAGGCAGGACTCATAGACGGATACTCAAAGGAGGCATTCACCGGTGATCGGCTGATCACCAGGTACGAAATGGCTTGGGCGATTTCCCGAGTTGTGCCTGTCTCGCTTTCCCTACGTCAATTGGAGCTTCTGGTGCGCTTGCAGGAAGAGTTCGCATTGGAACTGTCGCTCTTGGCAGGGGCGGATCGTTACATATTACCTACCGGCTCCGATGCGAAGGAACTTGCCACAGGCAGTCTTGGGCTTAGCAACATATCTACTATTTCTCCCATATCTACCGGCCCTAATCCCGAGACTATCAGCGGAGGAAAGAGGCTTTCAGAGATACTGGGCACAGAACGTGCTGAGTCACAGGGGATCTCTGTCGGTAACCCCTCAAAAACCATTAGCATTCCGTTGGACGGAGGGGCAAAGGCAGAGCTTTCACTGGGGGGAACAGGATCAGGGCTCGGGCAAGTCACGGGTGAAGGCGATGATGTCATAGCAAGGCTGGATCTCAAGTACGCCTTGAGTCAGCTTGCGATATTTAGGGCAAGTTGCGAATTGGCTACTGAGGATGACGAGGCGTCTCAAGATCACGGAGAGGCCTCTGCTGCAAGGGCTACCGCTCTATTGGGAATTGATTACAATTTCATTGTGTCTGATTCAGCGTTTGTGAAAGCGGGATACAGCTATTCCAGGACTACGGACGTCCCTGTCCCGAAAGGCGTGAAACTCGGCGCGTCTGGAAGCCTCGAGCAGATAGGTGACGGCACAACCAAGTCCGCAGGCTTTTTCGGTGATTATTCCGTCCCAGGTTTATCCCTTGACGCCAGGAAGCATACTGCCAGCTTAGGTGTGGGCTACACATTTGGCGGAACTGCATCTGTGGTATTAGGATACAGGCTAATCGACTTTCATGAGGTGGACCCTGAGTCGCAGCTTCCGGAGGTTCACCGAACCAATGTCGCAACTGCGGAGTTAACTATAAGATTCTAAGGTACTGCGATTATCAAGATGAGGTTTACTTGGTTACATAACTCAGAATGATTTGGATTCCCGGTAGCTTATGTCTGCGGGCTATTAGTCCCGCATTTTGTGTATTTTGATGCGAAGTTAGGAGGAGGGCGTTATGAGAAAATTCACTGCGATTATCACTACGGTTATGCTTGTCTTGTTAACAGTCTTTAGCCCTGCTTTTGCCCAAAGTGAGGCCTCAACTCTCTTGGAGAACCTCGAGAATATTGAGATGAGTCTTTATGGAGAGCTGCTCCCAGGGGCAATCATAGACAGATTGGAACAGATAGAGCAAGATGTTTTCGGACGAGTTGACACAGGTTCGATAGTGAACCGCATAAACAGTATTCGCTCAGCCACAGGAGGTGCTGTTGGCGCCAAGGTCTCTGTAGCATATAAGCTCGCGTCAGTGGAATGGTTCCTAAAGAGACGTGTTGCCACTGAGCCTGTTATGACAAAGCTTGAGAAACTTGAGACTCTTGTACTGGGCCAGCCCGGAACAGGCTCTCTGTCATCTCGGGTGGACTATCTCCTTGCAGTGTGCTTGCCGGACGGGACTCTTAAGACAGAAGATGTAGCTGTCAAAGGCGGCCAACCAGTGCTCATAAAACTCCTTAAGAAGCTCGATTCCAGTTCTACTCAGAAAGGGCAGCGAGTAGAAATTGAAATAGCCAGGGACGTGCTTATCCAAAGCCAACTTGTCATTCCTAAAGGGGCTAAGACTTACGGAGTCGTGACAGAAGTATCCCCTGCAGGGAGACTGGGACGGGACGGAAAAATCGCTCTTGAGCTACAAGGTATCAAAGCACTGGACGGAACCATGGTGCCTTTGGTTTTTGATGAGAAGACAAAAGAACTCAATGAGTCGCTGCAGTGGGCAATCGGGGCAGGACTTGCAGGTTTCATCGTCTTCGGACCGGTCGGCGCGCTCGGCGCTGTATTTGTCCAAGGCAAAGATGCAGTAATCCCTGAAGGTGCCGAGTTCTACGTGGCTGTAGGGTCAGATGTAAGGGTCCATGGGATGACGCTTCCCGTGGATACAGTGGTGGAAATTACTAAAGACATGCCTCTTGTGGAAATAAAGCCGGGAAAATAAGGTCAGGCTTAAAGAGGAACCGGTCAAAGTCCAAGGAGCGGATATATGCGGAGCGACCGAAGGCTTGGAGGGCTCCCTTGT
>DGZL01000141.1:11034-11574 GCA_002398515.1 Firmicutes bacterium UBA4981 | reverse complement strand
CTGACTGTAATGTATACCATGTTCTTGGAACCTTTGCCTGCCCCGAATCGATACTCGCCAAGCCCTGCAACATTCGCGTCATTTTCCAGGCATACAGGTAAATCCAGGATTCCTCGGAGTATTTGGACAATAGGCACGTCATGCCACATAAGATTAGGCGCGAAGATTACTGTGCCTGCCTCTGAATCAACAGGCCCGGGGCTTCCGATACCGATAGACCTGATGTCTCCTTTGGAAGCTCCCGCTGAAGAGACTGCCTCCTTAACACTGTCCACAATAGTATCAATTACAGCATCTACACCTCGCTCCGGGCAAGTAGGCTTAATGACCTTTGAAAGGAGCGAGCCCTCAAGATCTGCAGCAGCAGTCGCTATCTTTGTTCCGCCAAGATCGACACCTACTACAAGCGATTTACCCATTGCTGAACAAAAACCCCTCTCCCGCCTAATTCCCATACTCTGACGCTTATCCCGTCTGACTCTGGGATTCCAGCATTTGTCAGGTTGCCGGTAACCTATGTTCGATCCTGACCTTCAAACC
>DGZL01000141.1:10629-10760 GCA_002398515.1 Firmicutes bacterium UBA4981 | reverse complement strand
GGCTGCCCGCCGATGCGCACGGGGCACCCCGAACCCGGCCCAACCGGCCTACTAATTCTCTTTATCAGCCAGACGGTTTTTGAGATAATCAATGGCCTTGATAGGTTTAGGATCCTGATTGTAGAGAAATG
>DGZL01000141.1:427-10457 GCA_002398515.1 Firmicutes bacterium UBA4981 | reverse complement strand
AGGATCCTGATTGTAGAGAAATGCCAGGTACAGACTGAGGAAATCCCCTATGTGAATCAAGGACAGGAGCCTCGCCTCTTTCGTCTTCCCATGGCTGAATACCTCACTGATCCCTGACGCTTCTGCCATAAGCTCCTTTGTTATCTCCATCCTCCGCTGCACTTTGCTGTCGTCTTCTTTGTCTCGCAAGAGCACGACGTGCATACCTTTAGATATGTCCGGCCTTGCGCTCCAGCCCACAACCTCATTATGGTTTAACTCGGGAAAAACATTCCAAAACGCATGCGCCTTGCCGTTCTCGTTAATCTGCGTCTTCCATCTGAGGGCTGCCACAGATGTTATGCCTGTAGACCCATATATCAGTGGCACTTTCCCATACATGGCCAGTGCCAAACGTTTTGCCTGATTCACGGATGCCGGCACTTCCAGGTGGATCACTCTAGTGAGATCCTCTATTAGCTGAGCAGCTTCCTTTAAGGCTTCTCGTCTGTCTTCTATGTATCCCAGCAATCCCAAACTCACCAGGATAGGAGTTGCCAAGTATGCCAATGCGCATCTGGGCGGAAGGCCGCCCGGGACAACGACTACAGGGGCATTGCCGGATCTTGCGGCCTCAAGGAGCCGACCCCCGCTTGTGACACAGATAAGCCCTGCGCCTCTCTTGCGTGCAATTTCATAGGCGCTGAGCGTCTCTTCTGTATTCCCTGAGTAACTTGAGACGAAAACTAAGGTCTCGTTGCTGACGAAAGCAGGTAAATCATAGCCCTTCACTGCCGTCACAGGGACCTCGGCTTCGTGGCTTATCAATCCCCGTATGACGTCTCCGCCTATTCCTGAACCGCCCAGGCCTACTGTAGCGATATTCCTAAGGCCTCCTAGATTCTCCGGCAGCCGTATACTGTCGGAAATCCTAAGCGCTTCTTGAAGCTGGCCTGAGAAACCCGCAACCAGATTCGAAATCCCGCCTGGATCCAGGCGGCGCATCTCATCTATGTCATCAAGAAGGAGCTGTAATCGAGGTTCCGAATGCGTCATCATTGCCACACGCCCTCCGTATGCAAATTAGTCCAACCCTGAATTATCAAAAGGGGATAGCGGGTGTTTACCCCAACCATCCCCAGGCGCACTCCAGGGTCAGTTACCGGTGGCAAGCCGGTTATCCTTAGTATCCTTAGGGCTACCTGATGGAAGCCTCAGTGTCTTTACAGAATAGGTGAGCCTTCTCTGTATTAAAGACTGCCTTATGAGTGGTACCGGGCCTTGCTCGGGTATGAGCGTCGACTCGGGCGATATATGATTCCTTTCCTGCCGAGAGATAAACATAGACTTCAGCGCCCATAGGCTCTGTCACATCTACATTAGCTGTGACTATCAAATCCGGATCCGCATCCGGCGAGAAATCCAAGTCAAGTATGTCTTCCGGCCTGATACCGAAGATGACTTCCTTGTCGATGTATTCGCCTGCAGTTTCAAATCTCGCAGGCGGCAACTTCACTTTGAAGCCATCAGCTTGCACCCAGAGATCGTCGCCTTCTCGCCTAAGCACAGCGTCCATGAAATTCATTGCCGGGCTTCCGATGAAACCTGCAACAAATGCATTATCCGGGCGGTTGTATATCTCCATCGGTGCCCCTACCTGCTGAATCACGCCATCCTTCTGGACAACAATCCGGTCGCCCATGGTCATGGCTTCGGTCTGGTCATGGGTCACGTAAATTATCGTTGTCTGGAGCCGGTCATGGAGTTTCGCAAGCTCTGCCCTCATTTGAACTCGAAGCTTTGCGTCGAGGTTTGAGAGAGGTTCATCCATGAGGAAAACCTTAGGCTCTCTGACAATAGCCCTTCCCAAGGCCACTCTTTGCCTCTGCCCTCCGGAAAGCTCTTTTGGCTTTCTCTTTAGGAGATTCTCTATACCGAGGATTCTGGCAGCTTCGTGGACGCGCCGATCAATCTCAGTTTTGGGGAACTTCCGGAGCTTCAATCCGAAAGCCATGTTGTTATAGACGTCCATGTGAGGATACAGCGCGTAGTTTTGAAAAACCATGGCAATGTCTCTATCCTTGGGAGGGATGTCGTTGACAAGGGTGTCACCGATATAGATACTGCCTTCTGAGATTTCCTCCAGTCCTGCTACCATTCTTAGCGTTGTGGACTTTCCACAACCGGACGGGCCTACAAGGATAAGAAATTCTTTGTCCTCAATTTCAAGTGTAGCATCTCTTACCGCAACAACATTACCGAACTTCTTCCATACATTTTCCAGATATACTCTGGCCATTCCAGAATACCCCCTAGTGCCATCTCCCGGAACCGTACGAATCGAATTCCCAAGATAGCGTAATTGGCATAGAGCCGGGTATAATACGTGACCCTGGACATCACGTGCGTCTCAGGCTAGTTTCTCATCCTGTTACCGTTTACCACCGGTAACTCCAGCCTTCTTAAATTTATTCGACGACCTTTCCTATAATCCTCCTTATTCCTTGAGTCCTCCAAGAGTCAGGCCTGATATCAACCATTTGGATGAATAGAGGAACAACAGCATGGCAGGGATTGCCACAAGGACTGAAGCTGCTGAGAACACTCCCCACTGTGTCGTAAACTGATCCCTGAGCTTCTGAAATCCCAGCGGCCACGTGAACATGCTTGCTTTTTGCAGCATTACCCTGGCCATCATATATTCGTTCCAGGCTGTCATAAAACTGAACAGGCCGGCGATAGCCAAAGCTGGAGCAGCAAGAGGCAGCACAATCCTGTAGAACGTAGTCAACGGATCCGCTCCGTCTACAAGTGCAGCTTCCTCCAGTTCCTTCGGGATAGTATCATAGTACCCTTTCAGAAGCCATATTGAAAAAGGCACGGAGCCAACGGAGTATGCGATGATCATCCCTGTATACGTATTGAACAAGTTCAGTCTCACGACCATGATGTATATGGGAAGAAGCAACATTCCAGGAGGCACCATCTGGGTTAAGAGGAGAAATACCAGGCCCTGTCTCCGTCCTGGAAACTTCCACCTTGAAAAGGCGTAAGCTGCAGTGGCAGCCAAGAGCAGCCCGATGAAGACTGTAGCCACAGACACAATCAGGCTGTTCCAAAGCCATATCGTGAAATCCTTGTCAAGTATCAAGGTACGATAGTTGTCAAAAGTCGCCCCTGGGGGAATCAGAGATAGACTCGTCGAAAGCAAAGCCACGCCGGGACGCAGCGATATACTTACCACACGCAAAAACGGATACACAGCGATGATACACGCAACTATGAGAACAAAGTGGATAGACGCGCTTTTCAGCAAGGCCTTCCTTCTGGTTCTGCTGTAAGTCTTAGGTCTTGTCGCAAGTAGCGTAGTTTCCTGTGAATGTATAGGTGTCATGTTTCCCACGCTCCTTTAAACCCGCCGCTGATTCGCAAGTATATCACGCTGAACACTAGTAAGAACAGGAAGATGACTAGCGAATACGCTGCTCCGAAACCGTATCTGTAGAACTCAAATACCGCCTTATAAAGGGACGTCACCAAGATGTCAGTACCCTCCATCGGACCGCCTCCGGTAACCAGGTAGATGACATTGAAGTTATTAAATGTCCATATTACGCCAAGAATGATAGCAGGCGTAAGAATGGGATTGAGCAGAGGCAGTGTTATGAAACGGAATTGCTGCCAGCCGCTGGCGCCGTCAATTTGAGCGGCATCGTAATAATCCGGCGATATACTCTGGAGACCCCCTAAGATTGTGACCATCATAAAGGGAATGCCCAGCCAAATATTAACAATAATCACAGCCACAAAAGCCCAAAAGGGGTCAGACATCCACTGAACAGGCTGGAACCCCAGCTTCTCCAATAAGAGATTAGCGAACCCATATTGATAGTGAAACTCGCACTTCCAAGCAAGAGCAGCTATGACCTGGGGAATAGCCCATGGCACAACCAGAAGCGTCCTGTAAATCCCCTTCCCCCTCATTGGCCTGTTGAGAAGAATCGCAAGGATGAGGCCGCCGAGGACATGAAACACTACGTTAATGACTGTCCAGATAAATGTCCTTAAGAACAACTGAAAAAACGTAACCCTCTGCAAAACAGGCACCCTGAAAACATCGAGCAAGTTGGAGATCCCATATCGCAGTCCCACGGAGAATTCTTTGAACCTATACATGCTCATATTGCTAAATGCAAGGTAGATGTTGAATCCAAACGGATAAAGTATGAGGATCGCAACACCTACAAGCGCAGGCAGCATTAACATGAAAGGCAGAGCATTCTTGAATTTGATCCACTTGACCAGAATAAGATAAGCCACCACTTCTAGGGAAATAATCGCTATGGCGACGAAGAAGATTAGTTTACCGACTTCACCTATTCCTTGACCCACTATATCCCAGGTAAGGGGCAGCAACTCCAACACCCCCTTAATGAGCCTACAGGCCCGGACCGACATTAACACTTAACGTCTGACCCGGGCCCAGAGACTTGAGGACTCATCCTATTTCTTCATCTCGCGGATGAGATTCTCACATGCTTCCTGCATGGCTTTTGCTGCATCCACCGGCGTAGCCTTACCGGCCATAACAGCCTCTTGGTTCGGCCTTATGGCGTCCCAGGCTGCCCTCATTTCAGGGACTGTGGGCATAGGCTTGCCGACAACCATCTGGTCGCTGGATCCCTTGACAATGGGGTCATCTGTGACCAGAGGGCTCTTAAGAGCTGACTCAAGTGCAGGCAACCGCATATACTTTTCAAGGAACACAAGCTGGATCTCTTCGGAGCAAATGTACTCGACGAAATCCTTTATGACTGCTTCCTTGTCCGCGCTGACGTATTCAGGGAACATGAAGTATATGCCGCTTGTCATAGGAGACGGCCATATGCCTGTCTTTGTTACCTTAGGAATTCTGGCCACACCGAGTTCTACATTCTTCTTGACTTCATCCGTCAAGTAACCTGACAGGGCCCAGTCTCCGTTGATTATCATAGCAGCCTTGCCCTCTTTGAAAAGCGCGTCTGCAGCGTCATAATCGCACTCCATCGGGACTATCTTGTGGGTGAATTTCAGATCATAGATGAACTGAAGCGCGTCAACAACGCCAGGGGTGTTCAGGGTAGGCTCTGTCCCGTCCAGCGGCCAGGCACCGAACCCTCCCATCCACGGGGCAAACCAGAACGGCTCGTTCAAGTTGTATACGAGAGCGTATTGATCAGGCTTACCGTCACCGTCTAAGTCTTTTGTGAGTTCCTTGCCGACTTTGATAAGTTCGTCAGTGTCTTTAGGCGGGTTTGCAATGAGCTTCTTGTTATAGAGAAGCATTAGATGGTTTCCAACGCTAAGCGGGACTCCCCAGACCTTGCCGCCGAGCTCTACTGCTTCTATACCCGGCTTAACAAACTTGTCTATGTATCCCGCTCCGAACAGCGAGTCTACAGGTTTGATGAGCTTCATCGCCTCGAACGGACCTGCGTGGTCAGACACAGTCCAAAGAAGGTCAGGACCTGCGCCTGCAAACGCTGCGGATTGGAAGTTCTGCCTCAGGTCTTCCACGCCGTAGTTGACTACCTCAAATTCAACTCCGGGATGGGTCTTGCCGAATTCCTTCGTAAGCTCAATGATCTCCTGGAGGACTCCCTCTACCTCACTCTCTTTAGTCCAAAGGGTTATCGTCATCTTCTTCTGGGCAAATGCGCCGAGGGGCACTATCATGGCAAGCAACATCATGGAAACCAGCACTCGCACGAATACCCTTCTCATTTTTCAGCTTCCTCCCTAGATTGACAATTATTGTACAAGCGTTCACTGCATTAGTTGCACACTCAACCAAAACAGCAACCTAACGTCAAACACCTGACACTACTTCCACACCACCTCCTTCATGACAAACCTTACATCCTCCACATGATTCACGAATCACCAACTCAGTTGAGAGCACCTGTTTACAGGGTTTTCTATCCGGATATCTGATAAGTTTCAGAAGTTCACGGGCTGCCTTCTTTCCCATTACCTCCCCTTCCTGCTTCACAGTGGAAAGGGCAGGCCTTACGTAGCTCGCGAATTCTATATCGTCAAATCCGATGACTGCTATATGATCTGGAACTCTTAGTCCCGCCTCTCTTATGGCTTTCATCGCGCCGATAGCCATGAGATCGCTGCCTGCGAATACGGCTGTCATGTTCGGGTAATCCTTCAGAAGTCTTGCTGTGACTTCCCTTCCGCCTTCTTCAGTGAAATCTCCCGGGCGGACAAGGCCTGAGTCAAAAGGTATTCCGTGCATCTCCAAAGTCTGTTTATAACCTAAGAGCCTCTGGTTTGAAATGGGAGACGTGACATGCCCGTTAATAAGCCCTATACAGGTATGTCCTAAAGATATCAGATGTCGGGTTGCGGTCATGGCGCCCCCTACGTTGTCTGACGTAACATAGGTGGCCCTCGCGCTCTCAAAAGGAATGTCAATGAAAAGCGCAGGTATTTGACTTGATTCTATCTCCTCCGGCACCTCAGGGCCGGGTAGTGTCCCCATGACGAATATTCCTTCAGAGCGTGATTCATAACACCGCTTTAGGCTGTCTCTCCATTTCTTGTCACGGACATCTTTTATGCTAAGGACAAGATCATATCCGGCTTTCTCCGTTTCCGCGCTTATACCGCATATGACTTCATAGAAGAAAGGATGTCTAAGGCCCTCCACAGAAAAAAGAAGGAGTTGCAATATGTAACTCCTCTTACGGACCAGACGACGCGCCAGCGCGCTGGGATGATAGTTAAGCTCTTTCATGACTTCCCGAACCCTTTGCTCAGTATCCTCACTGATATCCCCGTATTCATTAAGCACGTGGGACACGGTACTGACAGATACCCCCGCAGCTTTGGCGATATCTCTGATGGTCGGCTCACGTCCGGATCTTGCCACAGACATACTCCGCCTTTCCCTTGCCTTATCTTCAATGTTGTCCTGTTGAGGCATAATTTTTGAAATGCTGTTCCTTGAAATGCTGTTTCCTGAAATGCTGTTTCTTGAGTTGTTTCTTGAAATCCTCTTTGTCGAAATGTTGAGAGTATTGCCTTTAGCGTATGTCACCTTTTCCGCATGTCGCCATTTCCGTATGTTGCTCTCACCATATGTTGCCTTCGCTCTATGTCGCTTTCCCGACAAGAGTCGCCGGAACTCAACTCAATTCGAAGAACCCAATAGGTATCATGATAGATAGCGTGCATGTGAGTATGCTATAACGTTGTAGCTCTTATTACGATTATAGGTCAAAGCCTTTCCTCTGTCAAGGAAAGAAAGGAAACAACAGGAATGTTAGGACAAGACAGATAGGCCCCTGAACTTCTGTCCAAGGGCCCGAGACCGGCTTTCGCCGGTGTTTTGACAAGTGGGAAAGTAGCTGATGTTGTTGTTACTAGAACTCCACGCTCATGCCTGCCGTCAGCGAAAGGCCTTCAGCCCTCTTGGCTGTATAGCCTTGATTGTAGCCGGCTATGAACTCGATACCGCAAGGAGCAGTGTAAGCCACCTTACCCATATATGTGGCTTCGCCTTCAGCGTACTTCAGATTCCCTGACATTTCTACGTCGGAAAACATCGGGAAATCCATGCTTGTGGAAGCAGCTACCTTGTGTGTGCTGTCCACGCCGGATCCGCTTGTGGCGAGCTCCAGGTCATAGCTGGCATCCACCACTGCAGGCCCAATCGGGATGTCACGGCTGACGCCCATGGTAAGGGTGGTCTTCGTCGCTGGATCTGCATCCTCATCACGATCGAGAATAGCGTATGGCGCATTTACCGTAGACCATACGTTGCTGATGCCGGCCGTGATGTCAAAGCCTTCGTACATCATGGCTGCATCTGCGCCTACTGTAGTTCTGGCGCCGACAACGTCGCGGTTGATATCTCTTTGCTCGTGCCAATCAGCTTTACCGGTAAGCTCTATACCCATTACTTCTGCGTAAATCTCACCGCCGACTCCGCGCTTGCCTGCGTTCATGTCTACCACGTTTATGTCCTCGCCCGTATCCTCATCTTTTCTGTCGTCACGGTAGACAGGATTGAACAACGGATCGAAGCTCCTGAAGGCCACTTTTGCGCTGGCTTCAGACAACATGGGAATCTCGCCGATGCCGGCCTCGACCTTAGCTACAGTAGCCTTGCTTGCGCCGTCCCACGCTGCGGATCCAACGATATCCAGACCGGGCGCAGGTGCGAACTGAGCACTTCCTGCAAGCGCAATGTCATCACCGGTTTTCACCGCTGCTCCCTGGAGAGCAATGCCTTCGATTTCACCTTGTCCATACATGCCAAGGTCAACGAACCTCACATCAGTCGCTTCTTCTCCCTCTCCGACTTGGCGGGTAGCCCATCCGTAAAAGCCTGCAAGTTCAACAGGGCCAAGGCATAGGCCGTTTGTCTGGACGCCTTCAATTACACCGTCAGTCTCGGAGACGTGGGCGATATAAGGCGAGTAATCCACTTCCAGATCTCCAAACCGAGTAGTCAGAGCAGGCCCGCCCTCATAGAACGCTCCGGTTGTCTCTAGGTATACCTTATTAATGGTAAGAGCGTTCATAAGGTTTAAAGGACGCGGAGTCAGGCTCTTGCCATTCATCTCGCCTAGTTCAGGATCCTCAGCCTCGTTTTCAAAAGGATCCCACTCGGTCAGCCCAAACCCTATGTATCCTCGGACCTGGTTTCCGCCTGCCATTTCCATGGAGAGTTCCAGGTGCAAGTCAGACGTTGCAGATATTCCGGCATCGATAGGATCACTCGGAACAATCTGGAACACTGTGGAAAGGGAACCTCCCACGTTGATACTGGGGGCTGCCAGAACAGGCGCTGCCACTACCAGAACCAAAACCATTGCCAGTATTGAAATATGTCTTTTCATGATCTATCCCCCTTGGTGAATTGCTTGGTGAAAGAACGCCGCAAACAATGCTACCGACGGGAATGTGAGATCAAGTGTCCATGTTACCTTGCTCCTTAGATTCCCATGCTTCAGTGTTTGATGCATGCCCTTTCACCGTTTGCTGTGTGCGATCTCATTGTGTGATCTTGCTGTGCGATTCCGCTGCGTGATCTCGCTTTTTGGTTTCAGTGCACGATCCCGCTTTCCGGTTTCAGTGCGCGATCTCGCTCTTTTCGTCTCAATGTATGATCCCACTTTGTGATCTCACTATGTGTGATATCACCCGGTCTCCGGCGTTATCAGGGGGGCACCTCCTTTCCTACGCCTACCGGACTTTCAATCCCAGGCCATTTCCATTCGCCGACTATCACCCAATCCGTTGGTCTACTACCGAATCAGCTGGTGCATTACCGAATCCGCCGGTGCTTTAACCAACCCGCTGATGCGTTCCAATCCGCTGGTGCATTACCCAATCCGCTGGTCTATTGCTAAGTGCGTTGGTTCATTGCTCACGCCGTTGGTCCATTGCCGATGAGCGCAATTTACCACCGGAGTCGAATCCCTAACCGCACTCCAATCCTCAGCAGTCAGAGCTTGCCACCTGGTAAGTAATGTTATCAGACCATTTGATACTCAGGCGGATGTTGACCAGGTGCTAGATTAGTTCTTCGCAGCAAGCGCACTTCCTTCACCCAAACCGCACTCTAGCTGGTGTAAATATTGGTAGGCTTGGAACTTGCAGCCCATGGAAGGAAGCGAATGGATGGGGGGTCGGTCCTTGACGTCTGATTCGCATGCTAAAAGCCTACCCGTGGTCGAAAATCGGGCACATCCTTCTTCGGTCTTCTAGAGGTGTAAGGTTTTCGACCACATATTTTGAAAATGTGGTCGAAAATAGGACACGTTTTTTCTTGACTCACTTGAGATGGTAGAATATCTACCACCTAGTTTTTTACAACAAACGGAAAAAGCGCATGTTCTCTGGAGAAGTGGTCGATTTTCGACCACCGAAAGGCTGATCAGTGGTCGAAAATAGTACACGTTTTTTTCGGGACTCTCAAGGTGTAAGGTTTTCGACCACATATTTTGAAAACGTGGTCGAAAATAGAGCACGATTCTTGAAAATGTGGTCGAAT
>DGZL01000141.1:0-237 GCA_002398515.1 Firmicutes bacterium UBA4981 | reverse complement strand
AATGTGGTCGAATTTCAACCAGTCACCGTCAGAAATCGCTTAAGACGTAGAGTTTTTTGCGCTAGGTGGTCGAAAATCGATCACTTATTCCGAAAACGTGGTCGAAAATAGTACACGTTTTCCAAGAATGTGGTCGATTCTCTATCACTCGCGGGCTTGTTTCTGAACACGTGGTCGAAAATGGTACACGATTTCCAAAAACGTGGTCGAGAATCGACCACCTCCAGGGGAGTGGGG
>DGZL01000130.1 GCA_002398515.1 Firmicutes bacterium UBA4981 | reverse complement strand
GTGCTGTACATCAGATTTCAAGCACAATGGGACAGATGTCAGCAGGCGTTGAAGAGCAAACAGCAAGCACAAATGAGACAGCAGCTTCAATCCATCAGGTTAATCAGGCAATAGCACAGGTAGCCCAGGGAGCCGAAACTCAAGTGCAAAGTGTGCACCAAGCTTCAAGTGTGCTGGATAACATGAAGAAATCCATGGATGAAGCCATAGAAGTCCTGCAAAAAGTGAATTCCGCGTCTAAGGAAAGCGCTGAATCCGCAGGACGAGGAGGCCAATCCATAGAAAATGTTATCGCAGGCATGATGCAGATCAAGGAAGCAGCTGATACAGTTGCGGTAGCCATAGGCGAACTTGACACTCATTCACAAGACATCGGGAAGATCTTGGAAGTCATTGATGATATAGCCGAGCAAACAAACCTCCTTGCGCTCAACGCAGCTATTGAAGCAGCAAGGGCAGGTGAACATGGTAGAGGTTTCGCAGTTGTCGCGGATGAAGTGCGCAAACTAGCTGAACGTTCATCTGTAGAAACGAAGGCGATAGCTGAATTGATAGCCAGAGTCAGACAAGCTTCCGGTGAAGCAGTAAAAGCCATAAACATTGCAGGCGAACAAGTGGAAGCAGGAAATACCCTCACAGTAGAAGCAAAGACTGTCCTTGAAGAGATAGGTGCAAATACAGGCGATATTGAGACACTCATAGCAAACCTTATAGTGTCAGTCAAAGAACTTGCTGAAGCCGGAAATACCACAGCAAAATCCATCGATGAAATTGTCAGTATATCAGAAGAGAACACTGCTGCTACTGAAGAGATGGCTGCCGGAGCAAGCGAGGTTGGGAAGGCAATAGATAGCATAGCGTCTGTCTCAGAAGAGACTGCCGCGTCTGTTGAAGAGATTTCAGCATCAGCAGAGCAAGTCAACGCGTCTATCGAACAGATAGCCGCCTCATCTGCAGAGTTGGCTAACATGGCAGCGAATCTCACAGAAGCGGTAAGCGTATTTAAGATTGACTGACAGGGATCGATGCGGTGGGGAGGGAGGTATCCTAAACAAATGTCCATGGAAGAAATCCAACTGGTTACATTCCAGTTGGGCACAGAGGAATATGGGATTGACATAATGCAAGTCCAAGAAATAATGCGACTCCCTAGTATTGTCTGGGTGCCAAAAGCCCCTTCCTTTGTGGAAGGAGTCATCAACTTGCGTAATAAGGTAATCCCTGTCATTGATCTCGCCAAACGTCTCGATGTGTCATCTGAAGGTTGGACAGATGATAGTCGCGTAGTAATTGCTAACATTCAAGACAGCCTTGTAGGGCTTGTTGTAGACTCAGTATCTGAAGTCATGAGGCTTCGCACTGAAGCTATTGAGCCCCTACCGGAAATCATGACTTCCTCGAACGGAAGATTCCTCAAGGGAATTGCAAAATTAGATGATAGGCTGATAATCCTATTAGACTTGGAGAAGACTCTGACCCATGACGATATTCTCAAATTACAATCAGTGGTTAATACCGCAAGTGAAGATGATGAACTAATCTAAGTAATTTAAGTTAGTTCGCCTAGGCAGGGTCAAGCGCTCTCTTCAAAACCTGTTTCATACTTAGAAGAGAGCGCCGGCCCAGTTCTTCAGGAGCCAACTCCCAATACTCAGGCCGGAAGAGCTCGATTGAGGCCATATTATCATAACCTATCTTCTTCAAGCTCCTTAATATCCCGATCAACGGAATAACACCTTCCCCGGGGAACAATCGATGGGCATCTTCAAGTTGGCTTCTTTCTCTGTCTTCAGCATCATTAATGTGGAAGATGAAAATCTTGTCTTTGTCCACCGCCTCTATATCCTTTACATCTGAACCGCCTGCATAGAAATGGAACGTATCCAGTACCAGGCCGATGTTTGGCCTGTCTGTCTCATGAACAATCCGGTAGCATCGGTCTAACGTTGACACTGAAATATGAGAGAACCCCAGGAATTCGAAGGCTAGGTTTATATTGTACTCGGCAGCAATGGCTGAAAGCTCCTGCAATACCCTTACAGATTCGGCTAATATGCCATCTTCAGTCGCACCTGGCGGTGTCGGACTGGGAACCACTACTATATTAGGACAACTTAGTTCCCGGGCTATCTTGCACAGATTTCGGCACTCTATTTTGATCCTTTCGTAATCCTCGCCTTGCTTGAAAGTAATAAACTCAATAGAATTTATGCTGTAAGGTTTAACATCCGCCCTTTCAAATCGCTGAACCAGATCGGCCACGGAATTATTCTCTAAGTACTTGTATAGTTTGGAAGCCCAAATCTCCAATAGCTGAAAACCCGTCTGCTCTGCCAGGCGAATATCTGTCTTGAGATCATAATTCATACTGGTTGCGCCGTTAAACCCTAAGAGCATATTGATTCCCCCTTGTCTATACGTCATGAGCTACATATCTGACTTCGTTTCACAAAGAAGTATCAAATGTTTTTGATAAGCGAAGAGGAGTCATGCCCGAGTTTCTCAAGCCCTCCGGACCGGACTCCCCTATCACTTATCAAGGTACGTTTATGCTATTAGCTTTTGTGTGCGGATTTCACTCAAAAACCAATTCTCGGCAACTCATAGACGGATTTCCATCCCGGGCTACCGGGTTCTCTCAAGAACGGCTCCATCTCTTCGGCTGTTCTGAGAGTTACTTCCTCAACAGGTGGCACTTCTCCCGGAGGAAACGCTTCCAGGATTTGGTCAACAACCAAAGTCAGATACTTAAGAATAGCTGCTATGGGTCGCTTAGCCTTCTCTGCCGTTGATAGGCTTGGCTTTCCTACAACCCCTTCAGGAGTAGCTGCTCTTTCAATAGCCATATGCCCCTCGCCTTCAGACCAACGATGCGGGCGACGGAAAGGTTCTACAGACTTGTCAAAATGACCGTCAGGGAGGTATCCTGTACCCTCGGCATCTACTACAACATTCATGTCCACCATACCTTCTGGGAACATCAATAAGCCCACTGATGTCTCCGCTTCATCTGCATGGACAAAATGTGTCTCCAGGTTATTCTCCCGGTCAACAGGATAGAAGAATTCCCTGACAGCACGATGCCAATCCATTACCCGGAACACACCAGGCAGGTGATACCTTTTCATGAACTCCTGCAGGGCAGCTTCCAGCATCCAAAGCTGACCATGGTTGTTAATTATGATCTGTTTCCGGAATCCATCATTCCACAGACCCAGCATGACATTGATCATGGTTTCACGGACTACTTCTTCAGGCATAATAACTGTTCCAGGCATCCCTAAGTGATGGTATGGGTGTCCGCCGTAATTCAGCGGAGGAAATGCGAGATTCACAGGTCGTCCCTGCTTTACCGTATACCTGCGTATTCCCTCACAAATCTGAGTCACCATGAAAGTGTCGAGGCCGCTCACTGTATGAATACCGTGATTCTCGGTGCACCCTACAGGAATCAACACGATATCGTTTTTCCGACGATTCTTTATCAGTTCATTCCGAACCGTGTTCTGGATGTAGATACCTGCCTTTCCCAGCTCCGGTTCAGAGGGGATCCCGTATTCCGCCAAGATTTCATTGATATCTTCTTCTGAGGCATCCCAGATCTTCTTCTTCAATCGGCCTACAGTATTATCCTCAAAGACAATTGCAGGACACTCAGTAGTCAACCAAATCTTGTCCTTATCTGCCATTCGTCGTTCCCCCTTTTTATGTCGCGACCCGAATTTCGGATTATACAAACGCTTCTACCGGCATAAGCCTTAGCCTATCGAAGACCTTAGATTGTAGGAGACCCTAGATTGTCTCAGAGAAGTTACTATTTCATAACGCAAGAGATCTTGCAATCAGT
>DGZL01000116.1:521-7669 GCA_002398515.1 Firmicutes bacterium UBA4981 | reverse complement strand
TGGCTCACCTAGTAAGCCATTCAAGCGGATCTGAAGGTCCTTCAGTCGATGATTGGCTCTTCCCGAGAGCCACTCGGACGCATCTGATGGCTCTCACGTAGTTGAGTGGCTCGCCTGGTGAACCATTCCGGGGAATATGGGGACTTCCCTGTGATCGCCTGAAATCAACGCGAGAGTGAGAGAAATTCGACCAACGTATTCGACCCGGCTGTAAGCTTTTTCTACGTAAGCGTCAAATAGCCACCACCTTTTCCGGGGCGATAGTTTGCGCTTCAAGGGGGTGGGATATAGAACACCTCATCACGGAGAATCCCTTCACATGAGGATTGTGGATACAAAGTCGACCACATTTTTTTGGAAAGGTGGGCGCAAAACAACCACCTTCTCTCGAAAAGTGGTGGAAAAGCTTCCACCTGACCCTCAAAGAGCTATTAGAGTCCCTCTTCAGCCCAAACATGTGGTCGAAACTCAACCACTATTGCCGTTGGGGGTGGTCGATTACCCACCACTTGCCGGCTCTTTGCCTCGAAACTCCAAGAAGGTGGTGGAAATTGAAGCAGCGTTTTGAAACAAGTGGTCGGTAATCGACCATGTTCATGTTAACCGGCGTGATCCTATGTAGGGCTGCCTACTCTAAGACCATCCGGCGACTGTCAGCCCACTGCTCCTAGACTCATCCACAACGCTTTTCCATTTCTCCTTAAGTTCGCTGTTTGCCATGGAAACATTCCCCCTATATCCATGTTTCATATGGGGATCATTGCATCCTAACCGGCGTGATCCCAGGTGGGGGCTATTTGACGCTTGCTCCGTGATCGAAAAGCGGACACGTTGAGACACCTTGATTAATTCGACATTTTCCAATATCTCAAGGCCTCTTCCAATTGCTCCCTTGCGGTAATAACGTTAGTTCACTGCATGTTACACTCTATGGCTTGCGGAATTCCTACCTCAACCTTAGCGCTCTGAACCGCGCGAACTTCACTCAGTCCGAAAAACATGGTGAGTAAAGCCCGGTTAGTCCGGTCCGGCTTACCTCTGAAATGGGATCAAGCAGGAATCTGGGTTTTACTAAGAGAATGAATGTGTTTACACCCGGAACCACTTATCTCGTCCCCACAATGTGACTGAGGATCGCGGGGTTGGCATGGCAGTTTTGAGGATCGCCGTGTTGGCATGGCAGTCTTGAGGGTCACCGTATTGGCACGGCAGTCTTCAGGATATGTCGGAATGTAGCATTTGAAAGCAGGTATACACACTATGAGGCCATCTAAAACACGAGACTTGACACGCGTTGCTATGTTCACTGCCCTCATGTGTGTACTCGCATATCTTTTCTTCCACCTACCCATTAGCCCGGTGGCTATATCAGCTCAGACATTCGGAGTAATGCTTGTAGGACTAGTCCTTGAGCCTAATCTAGCTGCGCTTAGCCAGGCGATATACATTCTTCTGGGCGCGTTAGGCCTCCCGGTATTCGCAGGAGGGGCATCAGGTATCGGAATACTGATAGGACCAAGAGGGGGGTACCTCTGGGGCTTCATTGTCGGGGCGTACGCCACGGCAACCGTGATTCAAAAGGCGGAGAAAACCGGAAAACCAATCCCCTTGCTGATGCTGGCCTTTGCATCACTTATCGGCGGAGTAATAATAGTCTATGCCATAGGTGTACTGCAGTTGGCAATAGTCGCGGAGCTTCCTTTCCGGACGGCCTTCGCAGTCGGCGTACTCCCGTTCATTCCCGGGGATCTTGCCAAGGTCATCACAGCAAGCCTCATCGCAAGAAGGCTCAGAAGCGCGCTTCCTTAAGGACGAAAGCTATGGGCACAACAATAGGCCGGAAGGGCATCGAGTTTGGACGCTATCTTCTTGCTCCAGCAACTTTCCCTTATCAATTAGCATTACACCCTCGCTAAGAGTTGCAAGAGCGATAGGATTCCTTTTTGACAGCAGCTTCATGAACTCGTCTTTTGTATAAGCTTTGGGTTCAATAAGAGGAGGGACATCTTCATAAAGAACAGCGGATCTCTCAAGGGGGTCTGGAGGCAAGTCTTCGGCAATGATGATCACATCAATATCGCTTGCGTCATTAAAGTCACCCCTGGCCACTGAACCAATGACAGCAGCTAGAGTTATGGACAACTCCGATTCCAGCGATTGCACATACTCGCGGGCAAGCTGAAGATAGTGCTCACGAAGAGCCTGCCTTTTCTTAAGGACAGCAATCATCCGGAAGTCCCCTCCTTATCAGAAGTCACGGTATCTTTTAGCTTTCGGACAAACTCGATGACTCGTTCCGACGCTTTCAGTGCTTCAGATGCTGTCGGTTCGTCGTAAAACTCAAACGGACTCCCACTGGGATAAGCATCTGCGTATCTTGGGGGTATATAATGCCTGTCCAGTGCCCTGGCGTCGGCAAAAAGGCTGTCCGGGATCTGTATCCCCTCGTCACTCAAGAGGTTAAGCAGCACAAGAACTGAATGACCTATTGCAGATAGCCCTAAACCATGGAGAATCCCTTTTACTGAGTATTCGCCGGCCTGATGAGCCTTGAAGCATGACCAGTTGTAGAATTCGTGCTCAGCATCGACATATGCAGATCGCAGTGTTTGCTCAGACTGAGCCATCCACCTTTGGAACTCATCGAAATCAAAACAGACCACATCATCGGAGGCCACCGACGTCACCTTCCTTTCTTGAATTATATCATGCTAGCATATTATCCCGACGGAGTTCGTTCTCATACCTAACTGGAAGGGATTGATATTGCTGATCATCTTCATAATCCGCAGATCCATTGCATTGTGACAGCCTCCCCTTCCTATGCAATCCATGACCACCTCAGCTCTCCATATAGGCACGAGGTCTCATTCCTCCGATTCCCTCTTGGCAATTTGACTCTCCATCAAGCCTTTCTACCAGGTGCGTATGGAGCATGACTCGCTTGTTGCGTACAACGGCAGTAGCCGACCTCTGATGTTACTTCTATATAAGACGGTGACTGTCCTCCAACGGTCTGCTCCTTACCAGTGCGCAGATGCGCTATAGTCAAACTGTTCTCACAATTCTGTCAATGGTGAAGGATTTCAACGCCGGGTGAAGAAATTGGAATAGCGGCTAGTCAAAGTGGTGGTAAATTCCCACGACTTACGTTGGAGGTGATGCATTCTACCCGGTAAAAAGCGAGCTCAGGTAGGCACTTAGGTGAGTTTCTGGAAATATCTGATGAGGGGGGAACACACGTGTCGAGATCCTCTATTTGGAAGCGTGCTTCGCTCATGGGTATTCTAATCGTGATCCTTGGCGCGTTCACTGCTTCTGCCAAGCCAAATGTCCCGATCTCTTTTGCTGTCAGCGAAGACCCATTTCCAGTGATCCCTGTTTCAAGAGGGCAAACGGATACAGAGTGGGTGGACGGAGAGATCCTGGTCAAGCTGAAAGGACATAGGTATGTGTCTGAGGCTGACGTAGATGCAAAAACGGCTGAAAACGCCTTCCACACTCTCAATACCAGGTTGGGAGCGGAAGTCGTAGAGTTAATCGCTGTAAGTGATGTTGCCGATGTGCATATAATTAGGCTTCCCGAAACCATGTCTGTCGAGGAAGCGGTGCTAGTCTATGAGTCCAGTCCTTTCGTGGAATACGCTGAGCCCAATTATCTGTGGTATCCGGATGTAATGCCTAACGATCGTTTCTTCCAATTAGGCTACATGTACAATATGCACAATATTGGTCTCAAGGCAGCCACAGAGAGATGGTTCCATGTTCCTTCGGCAGATGCTGACATTGACGCGTCGGAGGCGTGGGATCTTCGCACCCATGCGGGAGATGTAATCGTATGCGTCATTGACCAGGGCATACAGTATTACCATCCCGATCTGGCACCGAACATGTGGGTGAACGAGGCTGAGCTGAACGGCGAACCGGGTGTTGACGATGACGGCAACGGATTCATCGACGACATTTATGGATGGGATTTCTTCTACGACGACGACACGATTTACCACGAAGACGGGGATGAAGATTATCACGGTACTCACTGCGCCGGGATCATAGGCGCCCGAGGCAACGATGCAGTTGAAGGTGGTTTTCACGGCGGAGTTGCCGGCGTAGCGTGGAACGTTAAGATCATGTCGTGTAAGTTCCTGGGCCCCGGAGGCGGCTATACATCTGACGCGATAAAGGCTTTAAACTACGCCAAAACGATGGGCGCTACTCTCACCAGCAACTCCTGGGGAGGAGGTAGCTACAGTAAGGCTCTTGAGGAAGCAATCGAAAACTCCGGCATGCTGTTTATTGCCGCTGCAGGAAATGAAGGCATAGACAACGACATCACCCCGCATTATCCGTCGTCTTATGATCTGCCCAACGTTATTGCAGTGGCAGCAACTGAATGGAACGATAAACTGGCCAACTTCTCCAACTATGGACCAAACTCTGTGGATATCGGAGCACCCGGCCACATGATCATCTCCTGTTATCCGGACGGCTCCGAAAGCCTTTGGGCATGGATGGGCGGCACCTCCATGGCCACGCCGCATGTTGCCGGAGCAGCAGCGTTACTGATTGCGGAATTTCCGGATCTTCCCCACTATCCTGATGCTCCTGACTGGACCTTCGGACAGGAAACAATTAAAGGCATACTCCTGGAATCCGGAGACCCCCTTCCTGATCTGGTAGGCAGAACGACTTCAGGCAGGCGTCTCAACATCAACAATGCGCTTAGCCAAGAATACCCGCCTGGCATTGAATATGCTCGTGCTGATATAACATTCGGAGCCCCACCGCTTACAGTCAACTTCCAAGCTGCACTCGAGGATCCAAGCAGGGTGGTTGACTACTGGTGGCAGTTGGGCGGAGAGGCAGTGCGCGGACTCGATGCGAATTACATACTAACATATGAAGGCTCAATGATTGCTTGGTTCTTCGCTGAAGGTATCGATGGATCGATTTCCAAGTTGCCGGTGCAAGTGACTGTAGCCGAACCAGGCACCATCATCTATGTGGACGATACCGGCGGATTTGATGTTGGCATTCCGCTTAACTTTCTCTTCGCTTGGGCAGCTGAAGATGCCGGTATCCCCTACGTGAGTGTCGACACCAGATACCCGCTTGGCCTCTCTGAGACCGCTGTAGAAAGTCCGATCTTCTGGGACACAGGCTTCACACGGTGTGAAGTCGTATCTCCTTTTGATCAGGAATTCCTGGCAGACTTCATGGATAATGGAGGCAGAGTGTTCTTTGCAGCTCCCGACTATCTGAACGATATGGGCTTAGATTGGTTCGGCGCCGACTACCTGCATATGATGGGCGCATATGGAGTCAATATCCCAATCGACATCTACAAGGGCGTCCCGGACGATCCGATAACCGACGGCATCGAAATGGAATGCCAAGTAATGACGGGAAGAGACGACCTCATCGCTCCTGACCTGCTTTCTCGGACGATGATGATTACCGAAGGCGATGAGGAACCGACAATTTACGATCTCCCCGGTGCCTTAGGCCTGCGCCATGCCAACGATACGTATAGGCTCGTATATCTGTCAGCCCCGTGGTCTTCCCTAATGTATGCATGGGGTGGCTACGATCCGGAGAACCCGGACATTAACACCACACCATATCTGCTCACAAAGATCTACGAGTATCTCACGGGAGACATCAACATTCCACCTGCTATCGATAAGACAGAGGCAAGCCTGTACTTTGCCAAACCCGGCCAGGAAATCGAATTTGCCTGTCAAGCGCACGACCCTGATGCCCTCGAGAACGGTGAACTCTCATATCTGTGGGATTTCGGTGACGGAATCTCTGCCGACACAGCAATAACAAAACACGCCTATGCAGAGCCAGGCGAATACTGGCCTACCGTATGGGTGCAAGACGCCGAAGGTGAGGTTGTCGGTGCTGAGCTGCACTTGGCAGTACTCAATCGTCGAGGCCTGGTTTTTGTCAACGACCATCACCCGGGTGAGGACGATACCGGGGAGTTCTGGACATATCTTCTGGATAGACTCGGCAAAGAATACGTCGAGGTCGGATCTGCTGACGTGGTGGCAGACGGCGAAGCCAAAGCAGGCTTAGATCAATTCAGGGTCATCTGGACGTGTGCCCAATACGGCGGGCTTGATGACGCAGAGCAAGCCGCCATAGCTGACTTCCTGAATAAGGGCGGAAGACTGTTCCTTACCGGCCCTGAAGTGCTATGGGAACTCGACCCTGACGAAAGCGAGTTCGTCCGGAACTATTTGCATGTCATAGGCAAGGAAGATGATGTCGGCACCACCTTCGTAACAGGAGTCGAAGGAGATCCGATTACAGACGGACTGGAGATACTCTTTGATGACCTTGACTTAGTTAACGGCACTGATTCCCTGGTTCTCGCTGAAGGGGCATATCCGATATTCCTCAATGACACAGGCGAGTCGTGCGCGCTGAGATATGAAGGCGAACACCGCTTGGCTTTCTTTGCCTTCATGTTCGAGGCGATTCCAACAGCGAGCCCTGAACCGGCCGGCATCGGATCCAACAACGAGGAGGAGCCTCCGTTGCCGCCATCCATTGCTGAGCTTCTTCTGGACACAATAATTGACTGGCTCGGCTTGCAGCCTGACGTGACAGTGCTCGCGCCGGTTAGCGGAGATAAATGGTACGGCAAGAACGACGTCAAGTGGGAAGCCATTCATCCTGACGACGTGGAATTGACCGTAGCTCTTGCATACTCATTCGATGAAGGCGCAACCTGGACAACGTTTGCAACCGGCCTGGTGAACAATGGAGTATACAAATGGGATGTAAGCGAGACACCCAGAAGCGGTCCCTGCCGTGTGAAGGTTATTGCGTCTGATCGCTTCGGCAACTCGGGCCAAGCAATAGGCGGTGAATTCCTGCTAATCAATGCAGGCGCTAACTCGTTCATCGCAGGGCCTGTTCCGGCGTCCGATGTACTCAACTTCTACATCAACGCATCGGGCGGAGCCACACTCTATGTATATAACATGGCCGGAGGGCTTGTATTCTCTCATGAAATCGCAGCCGGGCAGTTCTTCTACGCATGGCCTCTTGTGACAAATGCAGGAAAGCCACTTGCCAACGGACTGTACCTTTGCTACATGGTAACAGCAAACGGAACCAAGTCCGACATTATG
>DGZL01000116.1:0-335 GCA_002398515.1 Firmicutes bacterium UBA4981 | reverse complement strand
GGCTTGTTATCAGCCGCTGATTGAGGAGGTGACATCATGAATAGGAAACTTACGAAACGGTTAGTAATGGTCGCGCTAGTATCGACGGCAGTCGCTTTACTTGCGCAGACGGCGCTTGCCGCGCCTGTCGGAGACCCGGTTGGAACAGCAGTGATCTTCGATATCGGAATGGGCGCCAGGGCTCTGGGGATGGGCGGAGCCTTTGTGGCAATTGCCGATGACGCCAATGCAGTATACTACAACCCGGCAGGGTTGACATACGTAGAAGGGCGCAATATCACGTCACTGTATTCATCTCTTCTTGGTGCCGGAAACTACCTCGGTGCAGGCTATGC
>DGZL01000022.1:4732-4865 GCA_002398515.1 Firmicutes bacterium UBA4981 | reverse complement strand
AGCTGTCAATCAGGCAAGAACTTCACACTACCAGAACTTCGCACTACCAGGGCTTCAAACTACCAGGACTTTACACTGCCGCGGCGATATGAGGGGCTTTCGCTGCTGTTTCCTGACGGCGACGTTGAGTTGC
>DGZL01000022.1:609-4562 GCA_002398515.1 Firmicutes bacterium UBA4981 | reverse complement strand
CGTACCGTGCAGGGCCACCCAAGGCCTCGGAAAACGAGCGAAAGTTGAGTCGCGTATTTCCTTTGGCGCTACTTCGCTGCTGAGGCTTTATGGGTTTTTTGGGATTGTGTTGCCAATGATACTACAATGAATACTACGAGAGATATCAGAGCTGCATATATTTCTACAGGCGCGCCGAAGATATTGGCTTTTGTGAGTATGCCCCAAAGGGCTATTACAGACCCGATTACCACTGATGCCAAGGCTCCCTCTCTGGTAGCTGATTTCCATAACACCCCGCCTATTACAGGTACAAATACGCCTGCGCTATACATCGTGTAAGAGTATATAAGTGCGTCTATAATCCCAGGCATGATAAGCGCTATAAGAAGGCCCAGTATTCCTAGTATGACTGCGAAATTCCTGGATATTGCAAGCAGTCTCTTTTCGTCCGTAATCTCGTCCACTTGGAACGTCTCTATCCAGAAGTCCTTTACTATATGGGATGTAGCTGCAGTCAGAAGAGAGTCTGCGGTTGACATAATGGCAGCTAATATAGCAGCTAGGACTATTCCCCCTACTACCGGATTCATTAGGTTTTGCACGACCCACGGAAACGCGGTGCCTCCTGCTTCCAGGTCTGACAGCGCTCGCGCTCCCATGCCGATGATTGTCGGGAAGAATGCGACTACTACCAGGATAATGCCACCGAAAATGGATGCGGTTCTAGCCACATTCTTATCTTTTGCTGCAAATAGCCTTTGGTAGAAGTCCTGGCCGATGAGGGTATACATTACCGTTGGGAGCAGCAGCCACATGATGCTGGATGTGCCGAGGCCCCAGAAACTGAAGTAGCCGGAGCCTACCCCTTTTGCCGTCAATGCTGTGGAAAGGGCTGCCATGCCGCCGCTTTTCGAAACGACCAGAACAGCGGCGAGTATCACACCGAGGGTTGCCAGTATCAATTGAACCCCGTCAGTTATGGTAGCTGCCCAGAGACCGCCTAATGCAGTGTAGATAATAAAGACTAATGTAGCGATAATGGCTCCGGTATTGCCTGTAATACCCAGTATGCTCAAGGCGCCTCTTGCCGAAAGCACCATGGCGGCCAGTATCCCTACCAGCGCAACGAGAGAAAGGAGTGAGCCCAATATCCTTATGGTCTTCCCGCCGTATCTTTGCTCCAGGTAGTCAGGCACAGTGTAAAGCGCCAGCTCTCTGAACTTGCCTGCAGTAGTAAAGGCTAAGATGAGGATACCTATACCACAGGACACGCCGTACCATGCTCCGGACCAACCATATAGAAAGCCGTACTCGCTGCCTCCCATGACCATTCCGCCGCCGAAATGGGTGGCGGCAAGGGTGGCTGCGCACATTGGGATCCCGAGTCTTCTGCCTGCCAACAGGAAGTCTGTCATACCCTTGATGTAGTACTTGTTTGACCACCAGCCTATTGCCAGCATTGCCAGCATATAGACAGCCACTATGAAAAGAATCATGCCTATATGCACCTCCGTTTTCTAGGATTGAGCTTCCGAAGATATGGGAACAGAAACACTCCAAACAGAGATGGATTTACACCTCCTTTACTTTAATGCTGATTGACCCCTTATTTCCAATTGTACTCTCAAGTTCATAGCTTATGTTGCAGATAATAGTTCTTGTGTAAGAATATGGGAAGGTATTGGTAGGATAGGCTTTCCGTCCGGTTGTCCTTTTCTCAGGTTGTTCTCCTCTCAGGTTGTCCTTTTTCGGGGTAATTTCACTATTCTATATTCGTCTGAATTCTCCTTCGCAAGATTCTCGCTTAACAGTATTGCAAATATTTTTTATGAGCACTGTGCCTATACTCGCTTGTCAATTGCCGATAGCCCACTCAGGACCAGATGCAGCCTGGACAAAGTCAGCGTGCCCATATGTTTCCTGTTTAGAGGTTCTCGTTATCCTCACAAGAAGTGTGCGTTCGGACATACCGCGTCTGAAATAGTAGGGACAGGTAATGCATGCTATGACGATATCTTTAAGGAAAGCGGGCGCTATCAGAGCTCAACTTGGTAGGAGTCTCTTGATGTAGCGCTTCCCTCGGACAGTAGCCTCCGCTGAAAGGCGATAATGGCGGACATCTCAGGCTTGTCCCGGGTATGGTTCACACTGGTTCTGACCGTTGCTCCTTCAAACGCATCTTCATGCAGTTGGCGACGTACTCTTCACTGAGGCGGGTCAGCCCACGTACATACGCGCTGTTTCTGTCAATTGGTCTAAGTGGCAGGGTATTAGGTATGTTCTCCAACATGCTGTCAAGATTGAGTTCGTTTTCAATAATCTCCACGTATACAATCCCTTGTCTCTGACTCAAGCCGGCTTTCAGATGGTCTCGCAACTGAGTCTTTCGTATTTCGTGTATATCAGAGAACCTCTGTGTAGGTGTGTAATGCTGGCTGCCGTTATATTCAAACGCGACTCCTTCTCTGTAATAGCGATCGTATTCCATGGTTTTCTGGGTTTCGAGATTCACCAAGAATGAAGGGCGGCAGTTGTCGACGAAGTTGTCAGAATCGACAAGAAGATCGAGCCATGCCTTCATTAGGAATTCTCCCGCGTGCTGTGATTCCCACCTGGTGTCTTTCAGTCGCGACACCAATGCGTCTTGTGTCGCCCTGGGAGCGGTCGCAATTAGCGGCGTCACACCTGGCCTCTTGGGCATCACTATCCAACCGGCTGCCTCCAAGGCCTTACAGTGCTTACGAACTCCATGTCTATAGATGCCTGCGATCTCCGCAAGCTCTCTAATTGACTTCGGTTTGTGCAGGCATATCATTAAGTACAAGTACTTCGCAAGTGGATCAAGATTCTTGTTGCGTACAAGGTCTGCGGGGACTGACAACATAAGCCTTTCATGAGACATAGAGGATACCTCCCAAGAAATAGGAATGTTCTTCCAAATTATAACATAAAGAGTTAGTGTTGGCAAATTTAGGCGCCTGGGTTGCCAGTTGCGGTGATGGATGAGGTCGATTTTCGACCACTTTTTCCAAGACGTTGCTTCAATTTCTACCACCTAATCGGATTTTTGGAGCAAAAAATGCACAAGTGGTAGGTTCTCGACCACCCCAACGGCAAAGGTGGTTGTTTTTCGACCACATTTTTGGTCTGACGAAGGATTTTGATACCTTTTTAAGGCTCAGGTGGAAGCTTTTCTACCACTTTTTTAGAAAAGGTGGCAGTTTTTCGCCCACCTTCTTGAAAAATGTGGTCGATTTTCTAGCAGCACTTTCCCAGTAAACCCGTTTCCTATGCTGAGGTGTTCTATATTCTACCCGCTTGACGCGTGATCGTGGTTGATAATTTACCACCAACAAGCCTCGGGCTGGTCGATTTTCGACCACGCAAACTGTCGCTCCGGAAAAGGTGGTAGAAAAGCGCGCAATGAAAACAAAAAAGTGGTCGTTTTACGACCACACCGAACAGAGCCTACGGTTTTCCGCTATTCTCTTTCCAAGGTGGCAGTATTTGTGGCTGTTTGAAGCCAATAGCTATCGGTTGTTGCACATGTTTCAGGTGACGGTGAGCGGTGGTTATGGCAGTGTAGTGCCCTAGATGCCTCATGGCCGTAGATATCCGGACCTAGCCGCATGGCGATTCATGTCCTGAGTCAGTTGGATGGCCATACGCATTGAGGCAGTGACATGCTGGGCAACGAAGTAAACTCTTGCTTGTGTATCGTCTTCTGTGCGTCCGGCGCGGCCTGCCATCTGAGTAAGAGTTGCGGTATCGAATATTCGTTCATAGTCAGCGTAAAGAACCAGGACGTCAGCATTTGGAACTGTGATTCCCCGTTCAAGCACGCTGGTTGAGACAATGATGTCAATTGCACCTGTCCTGAAAGCTTCTCGATGTAAGTCCCGGTTAGGGTGGGCTGAGTAAATTGAAGCTATTTTCGGTATTTTTAGTTGTAAGGCACTTCCAGTAGATGA
>DGZL01000022.1:0-404 GCA_002398515.1 Firmicutes bacterium UBA4981 | reverse complement strand
CAACGTTCAGTAGATGAGCATCTTTCAGCGGATGAGCAACTTCCGACGGATGAAGACCTTCGGATGGGTAAGGAGCTTCGGATGGGTGAGGATCTGCCGACGTGTGAGGATCTTCCGACGGGAGTTGCGTCGTGGTTGCCAGGCGACTGTCCCGGCGGTCCCGAGACTCGTAATGAATTGGCTATTCCTTTGCATACAAGGTCGGACAGTGCTACTGTCGGCACGAATACGAACATCTTCCTGCCTGCTCTCAGTGAACGTTCTATTATGGCTAGCACCTTGTCCGGAAGACGAAGTCCGTTACCTGCGATCCTGCCGGTTTCGCCATCACCTCGCCAGGTTTTGATGCGGCCCTCGGAAGCCCCGCTTGCAGAGGTACTTCTGTCGAAGATATCGTGAGAGGC
>DGZL01000147.1 GCA_002398515.1 Firmicutes bacterium UBA4981 | reverse complement strand
GCTTGACGAAATAACCACTTTGTCCCCTCGTCCGGCCAGGGCGGCCAGGACTTCTTTGGTTTCAGGAAACAAAGGTTCATTCACAACCTCATCTTCCTTCTTCCGCTCAAACTCCTCCACAATTTCACGGTTCCCATTTTTTCCCGGAAACATGTATTCCATCTGCTCCACAAACGGGAGACCTGAGGTCAACATATACAGATCCCTGCTGACCTCTAGAGATAACCCGTAATGCCGGTTAATCAAATCGGAAGCGATATCTGCAAGACGAGGCATAGAATCTACAATAGTCCCATCAAAATCAAAGATCATAATTCTACTCATCGAACGGCCCCCTAATTATAAAATGGCCTATATGCCCAGCTTGTTGTATTGGCACCCTATAGGGAACATGACAGGCCTTCTAAAACTCGACAAACGATTTCCTAAGTCTTACATATGCCGGCAATCCGTCTTCAATTTGTATCTTTACTTCCCCTTGAATCAATGGGCGAGCATAGTCCAGGAAATCAGCGGTTACAAAGTTGCCTTTGCTATTCAGCCATTCCTTCGGAACCTGCCGTTCAACATTAGCCACACTCCTCAATTCAGCCAAGCCGGTTGCACCCTCTTCCTCCAAAAGGGTTACCATGAATCCACTAAGGCCTTGGACAGCAGCCTTCACGGAGGCTCTCCCCACTGCCATCGCATCACACACGTCTCTCTGGGAAGCAAAATGCATGGCTGCCTGCTGACAGATGTCCAGTTTAATATTACGGGCTTTTATTTTCAAGTTGCTCTCAATAACGCTCCTTAGAAACTCACTGACCCCGCCAAGTGTAGGATGGCCGAAAGAATCAGTAGCCACTTCGCCGTGTTGAACCTCTATGTACTCTCCGCTTGCATTCCTCAAACCTTCTCCGACCACTATGAAAGCCCCACCGATTCTCTTGTAGGTGTTCTCCACATCCTCCAGAAAACTGTCTATGTCAAACGGCTTTTCAGGAAAGTAGATGAGATGGGGAGCTTCATCCTCCAGAGACTTGGCCAAGGCACTCGCGCCAGGAAGCCATCCGGTATTTCTCCCTACAGTCTGGAGAATGGTAATAGGCTCAGACGTATACATGCTGGCATTATGAATGCCTGCTTCTCTGACTGAGGTAGCCACGTACTTGGCACAACTGCCGAATCCCGGGCAGTGATGGGTCTCGGGAAGGTCGTTATCTATGGTTTTCGGCACCCCGATAACCCGCATCTCATACCCTAGCTCTCCTGCCGCCTTGTTAAGCCTGTCTGCGGTATCCATGGAATCGTTTCCACCGATATAGAAGAAGTACTTGATATTAAGAGAGTCAAATACCTTAAAGACAGTCTCCAGGTCAGACTCTTGCACCTTATGTCTGCATCCTCCCAAAGCAGCACCGGGAGTCCTCGTGAGCCCTTCAATTGTCTCATCTGTTTCACACCTGAGATCAATGAGCTTTTTGTTCAGCACTCCTTCTATACCGTGAATTGCACCGTATATCTCACTGATAAACCCATGCTTCTTTGCTTCAGTGATGATACTGTGGAGACTGCTGTTGATTACAGAAGTCGGTCCTCCGGACTGCCCGATGAGAGCGTTTCCCTTTAGCGACATGTCTGATACACTCCTTCAAGTTGATCAGTAGAATACGATCCCCCTGCGACGGAATTCTTATAGAGTCGCGCCATTTATGCTTTGTGTGTTGAGTAATGCTCACAGGTTATTCGTTGACAAGTGATGGTGAACCGGACAACATTCGCCCTCAAGTCCTGTTTGTCATGCTCGCAACCATTATTAATAGGACCTTCGGTAGAAACGACTTTCAGCCCCATTGATTCTGCCAGCACTTTAGTTCCCGGACTCGGGAGGTCATAAGTTCCCTCATTATCGACACTGATTACCAGGTACTTCCCGCCTACAGCCTCGATCAACTCGCTACTGATACAGTCTATATCTCCGTGATGTGGCGCTTTCAAAATGACTGCCTTCAAGGTCCCAGTGTCACTGAATCGCTCCCAAAAAGACAGTGGTGCGTCACTTGCGAGCAGAATCCCGGCATTCAGATAATCAATCTTCGTCACTATGCAAGTTTGGTTCAGGGACTGGTCAACTTCTCGCAACTTCTCTGCTCTTACATCAGGGCCTGTGGTACCGTAGATCATCTCCATGTCCCGGCTTAGTTTAGCGAGCACTTTTTTGCCCGGAGTGAGCCCGGTAATCCTCAGCGTAGTGCCTCCAATATCCGTTTTGTGTTCAATATCCTCGTCGACAAACCGGATTCTGGTCCCGCTTCTCTCTAGGACTTGGAAAATGTCATTGTACATGTCAATAGATTGACTTATGCCGCTACCGTCTACATCTAGTTTTCGACTCTGAAATTCGCAAGGTAACAGATAATTGACCCATGCCTCCTGCACTGTGAGGCCGTGGATTGCTTCATGAATTCCTGCTATGTGATCCCGATGAAAATGCGTCAAAATCATTAAGTCAATATCCCTAATACCCTCCATACGGAGATACTCAGGGAGCTTTATCCGATTCCGATGGCGGGCAAACATTTCATGCCGGTTATCACCACCATCTACCAAGATATGAAGGGGTTTAACACCGGTTGTTCTGATGAAGATACTTTCCCCGAATCCGACATTCAAAAAGTCTACGATTAGGCTGTTTCCCCTCAAATACCTTCTCCCCTTGTTCTTCAAGACCTTAGCGAAAACCCTAACTATCTCCTTGGAAAATGCTAGTCATTCTGATGTCCGACAACAACTCTCAAAAAAAATATGGTTGGAAACCCATATGACTATCACTTGCGTTTGTCAATGATCTTAGATCTTCCTATGTTTAATTCTGTGTGAAATTGAAGATTCCTCTTTTGCTGACAAAATGAACCTGTTAGCTCTGTGCTAATATCCCTCATATGGAACTAACCATAGCACCTCGTACGGCTGCAACGTCAGGCTGAATGAACCGCAGTCATCTGAGAAGACCTTCCTCTCAGTAAGAAGATCCTGATATCCAAGGACAGGTTCAGCATCTATGCAGGATGAATCCAGCTGTACGTTCTGGTGTAGAGAGGAGAGATTATGAAAGCAAATAATCCGGTCTCTTCCATCCGGCGAGGTACGGATTAAAGAGAAGATCTCATCCTTAAGAAACAGAACTTCCTGCCTTCCCTGCGGGTGAAACGCAAGACGATTTCGACGGGTTTTTAGCATGGTAGCCAGACGATTATAGACTGCACCGGTTCTGGAACCAGGATCTTTCAGTTCCATAAAGACACGGTTTAATGAGAGTTTCTCCCGATTAAT
>DGZL01000081.1:12247-13357 GCA_002398515.1 Firmicutes bacterium UBA4981 | reverse complement strand
ATGTCCATGTACTCAGTGAATTCAGCTACTTCCTCGTCCCAATCGAGGGAGGCAAGGTCTTTTCTCCTGAGATAGTCCTGCTGAAACCCGTCCATAACAGAGTGGATCAGCTTCAATGCCTTACGAGGATCGACGTCGGGCCTTAGATCTGAGAAGGTAATTCCATCTAAGATCTTGCCCATTCCCTTTTCTGCAGCGGTATCAATGAGGGCTTGGAGTTCCTGTTTTAAGTCGCCGGGTGAATCTTGGATTGCTACCGCCAGAAACTGGTAGAGGGCAGGATCATCTTGAAAGAGCTTGAGTTTGATTAAGGCAAGCCTTGTAAGGCGGTGGAAGATATCACCTGGCGTATCTTCCTGGTCGGCCTCGTGCGATGAGAGCAGTTTTTCCTGGAGTTTTGCTGTGGACTCCCGGAAAACTTCGAGGAACAGATTCTTCTTGCTGCCGAAATAGTGGAACAGAAGGCCTTTGGAGACGCCTGCTTTCCTTACGATCTCGTTGGTTGACGCCAAGGCATAGCCTTTCGCAAACTCTTCTATACTTGCTCCTATGATTCTTTGTCTTTTCTCTTCATCCATACCGGGTGTGATCACACTTTCACCCCTGCGAAAAATCATATGGTATACCAAGCTTAGTGACGGAATCCTAACGCAAATTGTACCTGTGTCGGCAAGTCGGACCTGTCAATCTCAACGTTCAAGACCAAAGTTAGCGCTTAATACGATCACAGATGCCGTTTCGCTATCATTAGAGATACTGCCTTAGTTTAGTGCGCACCTGGTGAGCCAGGCCTAATTACAGCGGCTAGGAGTAGAGATCCTGTCTCAGCATGATCAAAGATACCACTTCAGCATGACCTGTGCCTGTGCGTACGGACCTTTTGTGATACTTAGACCACAGTTAAGGTCAAGATTTTCGGTAAGAAGCGAAGTAAGTGTGCCTGTTGCAGTCCAGGTACCGTCTGTCAGGTCAGTTGCACCTACCAAGCCAAGCGTGGTGAACTCATCGTACTGATATGTTACCCCGGCAGCAGCAAGTTGTGTTACTGCGCTGATATTACCTGAATAAACATGGTTTCGACAATACTCTGCAAAAACGAGATTTCCTCCG
>DGZL01000081.1:10011-12060 GCA_002398515.1 Firmicutes bacterium UBA4981 | reverse complement strand
GAAGCATTGTCTTCCATCCGATGGTCCCGGAAGTCGTGGGCATTTCAGCAGGAGCGCCAGAATGTGCGATGTCTGAGCTCTGCGCCCCCATGTCTGTCCACCTGTGACAGATCTCTCCGTAGAATCCTCCGAGCCCTCCTTGAAAGTCCAGGCCAACTGCGTTCTCGACACGAGACGTAGTTAGGTTCGTAATGCTCGTCTCATTCCCGATCGTGGCCGAGGTTCCGTCGGCGACTGGGTTTCCGCTTCTTGCTAGGTTGCTGCTCCTGGTTAGGCCCAGGAGCCCAAGGTTTGTCTGGCCTACACGGAACTCGGCTCTTCCGGCGTATAGATCCTCGCCTAAGACCAGTTCAACTCCGGTAAGAGGAGAGGTTCTCCAGAAAAGAGAGGCGAGAACCTTACCCGATCTTCCTTCTTGGGATCCTCCGGGATCTCTCGGGGTAATGAGGTCCGTCGGGCGGAACACTGTCGCCAGCCCCCAGTTAACAGCTTGTTTGCCTATGATAGCGCGAGCGCGGCCTGACTCATACTGCAGAAAGAGTCTGTCCATGGACAGATCAACGCGTCCTGTATCTTGAGCATGTGCATTCATCGGTGTGTTCGTGCTCTTCGTGCTTGCGCCTGTCGGAGCCGCAAACTCCACGGTAGATCCTGGATTAGTGCTCAGACAGGGGAGGATTCCGATGACAGAACCGCGTCCCACAATTGTCACAGCAGGGTTCACCTGCCATACGCAGTCGCCTAACAGACTGAGACGCCAATTGGCCCGAGGACCGGGGATGAGGCTTGTAAAGACAGCGCCTGCCTCAAGTTCACACTGGAGGGTGAGGCTACTGAAGTCGAATGTCCCCATGCCCGAAGAGCTTGTTCCTACCGGGCTTGCCTCAATAGGCAGGCTTGTCCAAAGGATGGCAGAGGCAAACACTACAATCGCAATTATCCTCAGAGGCTTCGCTATTTCCCTCTTCAGGTTTGTTTTTGAAAGACTTGAAAGTTCATTTGACATGTGAGTCTCCTCCGTTAACACACGTGAGTCTACATATCAAGGTCCACCGGATCAGCGTTCGCTGGATCACAGTCGACCATATCGAAGTCCGCCGGACTAGAACCCGATATACCGGAATCCGCCGGATTACAGTCCCTATATTACCTGGCAGTGAGCCTTTGCCTGGTGAACGTATCAGCAGGTATAGCCTGATTGAACACAATACTCTCAATAACGAATCTCGTGCTGGATCCCTTCCGTGTCATGTCTTCCATGACAACGACCATCGGATAGTACCGCTCGCCGATTTTCTCAATATGCTCCGTAGAAGACTGTTTCAGGAGTTTGCCGGACGGGGCGTAAAGTTCCTCGCGGAGCCCCAAGTAGCGTTCGGTATCTACCCAGATCTTTCGCTTGTAATAGCTGACTCTTACTCCTTCGCGAGCGACGAATTCCAGGACATAGCACGGCCTACCGTCCAGGGTCTCTATGCCTATGACACTGCTTTCATAGAGTTCCATGAGTTGCGCGCTCTCAAGGGCGTCTTGATAAGAAAAGTCGCTCCCCATCATGCCCTGGTTGAGCATTTCACCGGAAAGCCTCACTTCTTCTTCAGCTGTTGGTGAGAACAGCCACAGGTCATCTTCTATCTTCAGAATTCTCGTGCCCAAGTCGCGTTTATTGGTGAACTCAACGAGAGCACGGTCATCTCCTTCAACCCAGGCTCTCATAGTTTTTGTGTTGACGCGCTCTCTTTGCGTGATTTCCATCCTAGCCTCATAGTAAGCGGTTTTGAAGTCCGTGTTTTGCTCCACTCTTCTGATGATCTCAGAAGCAGTAGGGGCTTGAGCCACGGAGGTGTTGCCGGATACCTCCGGTGGCGCCGTCACCACAGAGAACGTGACCACTGCAGCTATAAGAATCCCGACTATCGTAGGTTTCTTCATGTCTCCACTTCCTTCTGACTCAAGGTTGTCATGCCATACAGCCTATACTACACAGTGCATTTCACGTACCTCATGACACGACGCGACGCGCATCATGCAGCCGGCATCGCGTAGCGC
>DGZL01000081.1:0-9794 GCA_002398515.1 Firmicutes bacterium UBA4981 | reverse complement strand
ATCGCGTAGCGCATATCATACGCTGCGTAAAGCTTCAGTGGGTTTAAGCTTTCCTGCGTGTCTTGCAGGGATGTAGACTGCGACTATTGTTACCACAACTCCCAGCACAAACGAGAATACCAGCGTGGACACGTTTGTCGTAGGATAGATTCTTGGTGTCAACAGAAACTCACCGCCGAGGTTTTCAGTCATCTTGGAGATATCCAGGCCTCGACTGCCAAACCACAAGTTGAAGACACCCCCCAGTAACGCTCCGAGGAAGCTGCCTGCTAAGGCCATAATCGTCCCTTCTATGAGGAAGAGCCGCCTTATTGATTGAGGCGAAAGCCCGAGGGCTGCGAGCATGCCGATTTCGCGAGTCCGTTCAGATACGACCATCAGCAAGGTGTTGAATACCACGAAGGACGCGAGGATTACTATTAAGATATAGATTACTGCATATATAGCTTTCGCTTTACTCATGAGACTGATTAGCTCGCTGTATTCGTCCCAGGGGACGACTACCGGTTTACCCGGGAGGGTATTAACAACAGGTTCAATCTGGGCCTTGATCGCATCTGACTTGGAGAGAGTCTCGCCGAATACAACTATCTCGGTAACCGAATCATCCATGTCCAAAAGATGCATGGCTGTGTCCAGAGGAATGTAGGCCAGTGATTCGTCAAGGAACTTAAGGCCACTTGACATCTGTCCCACTACCCGGAAGGTAGCGATCCCCAGTGAACCGAAGGACGTTGAAAAGACTGCGTTGACTTTGTCTCCCACCCCGACGCCCAGCTTATCCATGAGGGCATCGCCCAGGAGGATTTCACGTTGACCTGCCCGGGGAAGGGTTCCTCGTTCACTGCCTTCAAGAAACCTGCTTAAATGAGTTATTCTTTCCTCTTCATCAAAGTCAGTCCCAATACCGAGGACAGTTTCTTGGACGTGATCCCCTGCTACCAGGAGCATGCCGAATCTAATCCTGCCTGTGGCTACCTTAACATCAGGGATGTTCCTTATGTCCTTCACAATGGAGTGATATGGGGTATCTTCGTCACCTACTGTATATCCAAGGGAAAGTGTTTGCTCTTTAAGCTTGTACTCAGGTTGGATGATTCGGACGTGTCCTGAGTTCAGGTTTATGTTATATGTGATAAAGGTGTCAACTATGCCATCAATGAGGCCTTTGGCTATTACTACTACAAAAACTCCCATGATAATGGCAATTAGACTTAGCATAGTGCGTCCGCGGTGGCGGCCAAGGTTCCGCCAGGCCATTTTTGTGAGGTAAGCCATGTGCAAAGCCCTCCTTTTAGCGGTTATACCTGGCGCAGGCTCTCGACTGAGTCAAGATACGCTGCCCGCCTTGCCGGAAAGTAACTTGCAGCAAGTGAAACGAGGAGTGCAAAGAGAACCGCCCATAGCACAGTTGGCCAATTCCAGACACCAAACATACGGTCAGCTATGGGATATCCGATATCCATATTGGACTCACCCATGAACATCTTAAGGCTGAGTCCGGTGTTGACGAGGTAAGCATTGATAGCGGTGCCCATGGCAGCGCCTAGGATGCCACCGAGCAAGCCGAGGCCAGATCCTTCGAACACGAAGAGGCCGACGATTTCCTTCTCTTTCATCCCCATTGCCTTGAGGAGTCCGATCTCTCGCACACGCTCAAGTGTGGAAAGGAGGATGGAATTCACCACACCGATGGTGGCTATAATCAGGACAAGCCCCATAAGAACTCCGCCAAAAGCTCGCTTCCCTGTACCGATGGCGAGGAATGAAGTTGCTTCATACCAGGGTTTGACGTGCCAAGCAGGTTTCCAAGCGTCCAGGTTTCGGATGGAGTCTGACACTGTCTTAATCGCCTGCTCAGACTCAGTGCGCAGAATGATTGTGGTTGCGCTTTGCCCTGCTTCAAGGGCTTCTTGGGCTACATCGAGAGGGAGATATACATGTGTTTGGTTGACAGCGGGATGCGGTGTTGAGACGATTCCAATTACCGAAAGATCCACTGCTTGGAAAGCCATGCCCACTGTCTGGGTTCTTAAGGTAATCACATCTTCCAACTCGAGTTCCAGGAGATCTGCGACACGTTCGCCGACTACTACTCCTTCTTCTCCGGGCATGAGCCATCTTCCGTTTGTAACACACTCATGCACCAGAAAGACTTCTTTGTCAGTCTCAGGGTCAACACCTATTCCCGATACAGGAAGCTCTTCAAATCCTGCGATGACTGAGGCAGGGAAGACCAGTCTCGGGGTAGCAGCTTCTACCTTTGGAATCTTCTTGATTTCCACGGCGAGCCCTTTACCGTCCGGGATTAACTCATCGAGCTCGGGGCGCATATCTGATGATACAGATGAGATCTCTACGTGGCCGGTTTCAAAGTTGATCAAGTTATTGAACGAATCTCGATCCGCTCCTGATAACATCGAGTCAAATACGATAAAGTACATTATTCCCACTGCTATCGCAAGCGCAGTAAGGATAGTTCGTCTCTTGCGCCTGAAGAGATTCCGAGCGGTGAAATTGAGGTAGAACTTGAGCATACGCACTTCTTGCTACCTCCTCTCGTCTTCGACGATCTTGCCGTCCCGCATTGTCACCAGTCTTCGAGCGAACTTCATCACAAGCGGGTCATGTGTAGAGAACAGGAAGGTTGTGTCCATTTTCCGGTTGAGTTCTTGCATTAGAGAGAGGATGGCTTCGGAATTCTCTGAGTCCAGATTCGCGGTGGGTTCGTCCGCCAGGATAAGTCTGGGTTCCTTCACGAGAGCCCTGGCAATTGCGACCCTTTGTTGTTGTCCGCCCGAAAGATCCATGGGACGTCTGGTTTCAAGCCCTGCTAAGCCAACTTCAGCAAGGGCAGACATGACCTTGTCCTTGATTTCCCCGTTGGATTTGGCGCCTAGAAGGAGCAGGGGAAGCTCTACGTTTTCGTAAGCAGTCAGGACGGGGATAAGGTTGTAAGTCTGGAAAATGAAGCCCAATTTGTGCCGCCTAAGATCAGCCAGTTCAGTAGGACTGTAACCGGATATGTCCTTTCCGTCCATAAGGATTTGCCCGCCGGTGGGCCGGTCCAGGCAGCCAATAAGGTTCAAGAGAGTAGTCTTTCCGGAGCCGGAAGGCCCTACAACTGCCGTGAATTCGCCTGCTGTGACATTCAGGTCCACCCCACGCAAAGCCGGAACAGTCATGCGTCCGTGCATGTAATCCTTAGTCAAGGTCCTCGTCTCGATGATATGCATTCCATTTGCACCTCACCTTACACAAATTCCGAAAACGCAGATCGCTAAGAAGATAATAGCATGAATTGACCACGTGGTCAATTCGTGTGATCAAGGAAATAGAAGATAAGAATGTCTACTTGCTGCAGGGGCCCCTCCTGCTACTTGGAAGGTTTCTCTTGTTCAGGACTTGGCCTTTCCAGGCACATTTTCGTAATTCCTCGGTCCTGACAGCTTCGCTTTCGACATGACGATTTGTCGGTCTACGCTATTGCATGCCACAGCTTTGCAGGAACTTGCGGTTTGTCGGGGAAATCTATTATAGCAGAGGCCGTCAGGGTCCGGAGATCCTTCTATGGCCATAGAGGCATCCTTCAGACCTTGAATGCCTTATTTAGGACTTGAGGGCTTTGTTTAGGATTTGAAGGCCTTATTCAGAACTTGAGGTTGCGGAGAAACGGGCCGGAGCTGAAACCTAAGAAAACTCAAGATTATGAGGAACCGAAGAATACCAATGGTTTTCGGAAGCACGAGTCATTCGGTGATTCCGGATCGCCGCGTGACGTAGACAACAGACATGTGACTCGGGAAACGTTCTGAAATCACTGTTTGCGGAGGGTGATTGCGTTGACGACAGATCTTTTTGAGGTTATCAGAGAACGTCGTAGTGAACGTCACTTCAAACCAGATCCTGTGCCAGATGAAACGGTAAGGCGTATTATGGAGTGTGGGTTGAAAGCGCCGAGCGCAGGTAATATGCAGCCATGGCAATTCATTATAGTAAAGCGTCCTGAACTCAAGGCGAATTTGGCAGAAGCGGCGCATGGACAGAAATTCGTCCAGGACGCGCCTGTAGTGATAGTGGTTCTTGCAGACCCGGGCAGGAGTGCCGGCAGATACGGCAGTCGGGGTTCAGATCTGTACTGCATACAAGATACTGCTGCCGCTGTCCAGAACATGCTCCTTGCAGTGGTTGGATTCGGGCTTGGCGCGTGTTGGGTCGGAGCCTTTGACGAACAGGCTGCCGGTCGGGTGTTGGAACTCCCCGGGCATCTCCGTCCTGTCGCCATGATTCCCATAGGGTATCCGAAGGAACGCCCGATGCCTCGACGTCCTCGGCAGGAGCGGCCTTGGGAAGAGGTTGTGACGATAGTCGAGTAGCCGGGTAAGCAGGGATAAGCTTGGCTTTTCGTTGCTGCATCAGTTTTTGCATGTGCTTTGAGAACGGTTCCAAATGGGAATAAGACGCGCTACAGGCGACATGTGGGATTCCTGCCACCTTAATGAATTGATTACTCCAATGGGCGGGCCGACTTTGAGTTGCCCGTCTCTTCTTTCGCGTTCTGCCTGGAATGCGTTGTTTGTGTCAGAATATGCCAGAATGAGCCATATGCCGCGCTCAACTAAGCGCGGCTCTGCATGGCGAAACGTTTTGGGGTTTTCCGGGCCTATTATGGCGACATTGCCTATTGCAACAACATCACGAGCGCTGTCTTACTGTCGGCCTTAGCATGTCCAGGATTCCCAGGACGATATGGGCAATGCCAAAACCCAGTATCCCGGCGCCGAGTTCCCCCGGCCTTGACATCTGGCCTATAAGCGAGACTACCGCACCCAGTCCCACTACAATCCAGCTAGTGGTTTTTGGTTCCACATCCATTCCTCCAAATCTATCGGGATTCTAGGAATAGGGTTCCCAGTTGACTTGGGAAATACAAAGGTCACTTCAAACGAAGTATAAAAGCTTACCTTCCTGGAACAGCGTGCCAATGGCGGTCCTGAAAAACTCCTCCATTTCTCTCATGAGGTCTTTCTCATAGACGTACTTGCCGTACCCGAACTGGCCGTACTTGAATCTTCGTCCTTCCTGGCCAAGAGGGACTTGTGTGTCAGGATATACTTCCTCGATAATCGTTTTGGCCCTTGTCGTGAATCTATGGGTTATGAGCTCGAAGGAGACAGGGACACCTTCCGGTATGTGCGCCCTCGTCAAGTCAAGGAGGCTCATGTATTCGCTGCGCCACTCCGGGAAGTGAATGATAGGCCCAATGAGAAAGCCCAGAGGATATCCGGCCAAAGAGATTTCTCTTGCAGCTTTCAATCTGTTTTCAAGGGGAGGCGTTCCGGCTTCGAATTGCCTTACCACGTAGTCGGAGTTGATGCTGAATCGCACTTCAGTTTTGCCGTTATGCTCGAGTTTAAGTAGATTCTGAACATATCCGTACTTTGTGGCGAAGCGAAATCCGGCGGAACCAAGAGTTGCGATAAACCTTATAGTCTCCTGAAGAGAGCCTGTCCAGGATTCTACAGCCACCGGGTCAGATGTAGCTGACCCTTCAAATACAGTCACCTCAGGCTTGCGTCGGTCTACATATTCCTCCGCTTGTTCCAGGATTTCATCGATGTTCACGTATACTTTGACAAATGGGTTTTTTCCAAGATTCGTGTTGAGATAACAGTACTCGCAGTGTCCCGGGCATCCTGAAACGAGAGGTAGCTGATAGTGGGCAGACGGCTTGCAGGTTTGGAATTCGCGCCTTGCTCGGACGAGGACTACCATGGTGCGCTTAGCACTCAAAAAGCTATCTCTGAAAGTCCGGCCTGGTGTTGTAGGCACTCTTTTTTCATAGAGTGAGACTTCAATTCCTCGAGCGTTGAATTCTTTCATAAGCCTGCTCCCTAGAGGATACTGGAGGGCAGCCTTCTGAATAAACACAACCCTTGGGATGAACGCTTCCATTACTTGCAGATCATAACTGATGTGGCTTTCACAAGGGCGGTGACAATATCTCCTTGCTTAAGACCAAGTTCGTCTGAAGCGCCTTTGGTGATAAGAGCGGTTATGGTTCCAGGCTCTACATTTACCTTTACCTGGGCCACAAGGCCATCTGTCTTAAGCTCTGTTATCTTGCCGGTTAGTTTGTTTCGTCCGCTTATTTTCATGTGAATCCCATCCCCTTGTCTGATGTTATGTGTATATATGCCAATCAACAGTTGCATTTATGCAGTATCCTATCGATATCATAGACTTCAGTCGGGCACCTGAGAGTCTGCCTTCCAGGCTTGCGCTTAAGGTGAATGCAAGTGCAATGGAATGGATTGCAGATGCCAGGCCGCGGTCCCGGTGGTTTGACTACCTGAATTGCTATGTAAGCTATACGATGGGACAGAAGGGATTAACACTTGTGAAGACATGAGCATTCATGAGGACAAGAGCGCTTATCAAGACATGAACCCGCATGAGGACATCAGTGCAAATGAAGACATGAGCGCCCATGTGCAGATTCGGCTTAAGAATCCGGAGGGCCTGTCCTATGCAGGCGTGAAAGTTGGCAGGCTAAGACTATGTGCTGATAATGAGCCGGGTCTACTCTTGTTTGGACGACATCAGCTTCGCCGCCAGCCCCTTTCCTGTGGGAGTAGCGGCAAGTCCGCCGAGTGCGGTCTCTCTCAATGAAGCAGGCAGCTCACGGCCGATCAGTCCCATGGTCTCAATCACTTCATCAGGAGGTACTACACTTTCGATTCCTGCGAGAGCCATGTCAGCTGCAGCTAACGCTACTGCGACGCAGATCGCGTTTCGTTTTATGCATGGCACTTCGACTAGTCCTGCTACCGGGTCGCAGACAAGGCCCAATAGGCCTTTGAAAGCAAACGCTACTGCATTAGCGCACTGGCGCGGTGATCCTTTGGCAAGTTCTGTTGCCGCAGCGGCAGCCATCGCAGCCCCGGTGCCACATTCTGCTTGACAGCCTGCTGCAGCACCTGCTAAGGTGCTGCTCCTTGCTACCACTGCACCCACTGCGCCTGCAGAGAAAAGGGCTTCTATGAGGGAGGCGTCGCTTGTGTCCAGTGTCTTGGCAACTGACAGCAACACCCCGGGCAATATGCCGCATGATCCTGCTGTAGGAGCTGCCACAATTCGTCCCATAGCTGCATTTACTTCGGAGACGGCAAGGGCGTAGGCCATTGCGGAGTCGAGAGGCTCATTCCCTATCAGAACGCCTCTTGATTGAGCTTCCGTCATTCTACGGGCATCTCCTCCGGTAAGTCCGCTTTTTGAACGCACTCCTTCGAGTCCGGCGGCTACTGAGTCGCGCATCACTTGGAGGCGTCTTCTCATCTTCTCATCAAGCTGGGCAACGGAAAGCCCGGTGTCGTCGGCTTCAAGTTCCCGCGCTAGGGCGCCGATTGTCGAACCACGAGATGACGCTGCTTCGACCAGTTTGGCTATGGTTGTTATTGCCATGCACTATTCACCCTCTTCCAGCGATATCGGAGGTAGGACCATTACCGTGTCTACACTGGGCACTTGCGAGATTCTCGTTATTGATTTCTCGGGAGCGGGTTGATCCAGCTCAACAATGGCAAGGGCTTTCGAATGCTTAGCTTCGCGGGACACGCGCATTGCTGCGATGTTTACATTCTCTGCTGCAAGCAGTGACGTGATCTTTGCTATGATGCCGGGTTGATCTTTGTACGATACCACAAGCGCATGGTTTTCACCGGTGAAGTCCACTGTGAATTGATCAATCTTGGTGATTAGGATGCTGCCTCCGCCGACGGATGCACCCCTTATAGACCTCTTAACGCCGTCAGGCGACACCAGTTCCATCTGGGCGGAATTTGGATGAGCGTCACCCAAATCCGCTCTATGGAACCCGACTCTGAGTCCTTGTTCTTGCGCAATTTGCATTGCATTCGGAATTCGCTCATCGTCAGGACTCATTCCTAAAAGGCCCGCTACAAGTGCAATATCGGTGCCGTGGCCGTGATATGTCTCTGCAAACGAGCCATGCAAGGTTATGTCAGCGCGGGATACTTGTCCACCGATGATGGCACGGGCTGCAAGGCCAAGACGGACCGCGCCTGCGGTATGTGATGATGAAGGACCAATCATGATAGGGCCGATTATGTCAAAAACACTCATACTTTCACCTTCTTGTGGGCAATTTGCCCGCCTCAAATGACCCGTACGTGCGGTGTCCTGTGCTCAGGTTGACTGCGCCCAGTTACAGCCTTCGGAACCTGACATAGCTGCACTCTCGTGAGCCAGGGGCCCGGCTGCGCTTCTGTGAGCCGGGGCGAGCTGTGTTTCTACAAACCGGGTTCAGCTGCATTTCTACGAACCGGCTTCTGGCCGGCTTATGCGTTAATTATATCATCCACCGTCGAACTGGGCTAGGAGGAGAAAACCGTCTATCCGAGTGAAATGAATGATGGATTAGGCGATACATGAAGAGGATATGGCTGCTTCCATTCGCAATTCCAAGGAGGGATCAGACCGAGACGGGACGAAAAACCTTAGCCAAACAGAGCCATGTACACAGTTGGTGCCGGAGGGGGGACTTGAACCCCCAAGGAGAGTTAACTCCGCGCGATTTTGAGTCGCGTGCGTCTGCCATTCCGCCACTCCGGCACAAAGTCAAAGAAGGTAATCAAGTTGCCTGTTGATTATACAACACGCTGCATCTACGGGCAAGGGGGGTACGGCATTCTGTTGATTTCAAGAATCACAGCTTTCTCGTAGTATGCGCTCCAAAGAACTGCTTAGACACCTCGCGTATGAGTGACCGGAGTCCGACTATTCCGGCGAAGCCCAGTCCCGCATATGCAAGATAGTCTCTTGTTTTCAAGGCTTGCTGCGCCTTCTTTCTTACTTCCTCATCTTCCGACTTCGCATAACGAATAAGACGTGCATGTTCATCGGCTTGCCATATGTGAACAAGATTTCCGATAATGCGGTGAAGCAAAGGATTCATCGCAACACCCCCCCTAAGGTTTATCCAGCTGGAGCAAAGGGTTTTTGAGCGTAGTCTATAGTGCTTGATGGTCAGATTCAAGGACATCAACTACTTATTTTCGATCGAGAAGTCCTTGCTCCCCTTGTTCGCACAACGCCTTTTGTTTTTCAAGTTGAAAACGTAGATCGGAAATAATGAGATTGCTCTCTTCCTGCGAGGAAAGAACAACGGCGTCGTGTTTTCTGTTAGTAATGATATTCGACAGGAATTTGTAAGTCCCTGCCAAGCCTCACAATGGCGCCTCGGCATACACGATAGCCCTCACCTACTGAAAATCGGGACTATGTGACGCTTGCCTGTAAAATCCCACGCGGGCCCTATTTTTGACCGCACTTTCAGAAGTGGGCCCGAGGGTGTCCGAAAATCGACCACGTTTTTCGAAATGGTGTACTATTTCCGACCACGTTTTTCGAAGCGAACGCGAGAGTGATAGAATTTCGACCACCGTATGCGACCGAGGTGTCAGGATTTCGCCCACCGACCTCGCCGAGGTGGTCGATTTTCGACCACGTTATTGAAAATCGTGTACTATTTCCGACCACATTTTCGAAAATAAGCCCGCGAGTGATAGAGAATCGACCACATTTTTGAAAAGCGTGCTCTATTTTCGACCACGCTTTTGGAATTCGTGTACTATTTTCGACCACCTGGCGCAAAAAACTCTACGTCTTAAGGGATTTCTGACGATGACTGGTTGAAATTCGACCACATTTTCAAGAATCGTGCGCTATTTTCGACCACGTTTTCGAAATATGTGGTCGAAAACCTTACACCT
>DGZL01000023.1:746-4518 GCA_002398515.1 Firmicutes bacterium UBA4981 | reverse complement strand
CCTATTTGTTAATTCTACCATTTTATCCAATTTCCTTGTCATGACGGGAACATGAACAACCCTCTTTGGGCCTCACCTCTCTACAGAGTCATCGTGAGAGAAAAGCTCCCGGTATGAACATTAACGATGCCACACCCACGGTTCTTTGTGATGAGAAAGGTCACGCGATCGTCTCTGAGCAAAGATCAGCGCAAAAGCAGTGGAATCAGTGCGCCTCCCTGCCCGTCTCGCTCGCTTGATGTAGTTAGGGAAGAGATCTGCTCCTTTTAGGCACGCTTATGGGCAGAAGCCTTGTGTTTCTAACTCACCCGTCAATGCAATGTAATAAAGTAGAAAACAAGGGAATTTGCGGTTGATCCGAACATGTGTTTGTTGTATAATTGTTTGGGACTTAAAAAATACAAATACCCATCCAGTTAACACAAGACATTCTTAACCCAATGCAGAAATTCTTATTAAGTCCGGGTGGGATGTGCGAGAGGTGCTCCCATGGCTAAAGAGAACCCACCAAAAATCTTTCGTGATCCTGTTCATGGTTTCATACAGGTAGATCGAAATACTCTCCTAAAGGTAATCGATACAAGAGAGTTCCAGAGGTTGAGACGAATACGCCAGCTCGGTTTTACACCGTTTACATATCATGGAGGAGAGCACACTAGGTTTGCTCATTCACTCGGGGTTTTTCACCTCTTCACGAAGGTTGCTGAACGACTGGAACAACTTGGCGAACCGCTTGATGGTAATGCGATAATGGTCGGCTCTCTAGCAGCATTACTTCACGATGTCGGGCATGGTCCTTTTTCTCATGCTTTAGAGACAATTATTACTCCTAGGGAACATACAGACTGGACTGTTGATGCTATCATAAGTGAGGAATCTTCAATTAACAAAGTGCTACGGGAAATGGATCAGAACCTACCTACTAAAGTGGCTTCCGTAATCCAGGGTAGCTTTGAAAACGCGACAGTTGTGCATGCCATATCCAGCCAATTCGATGTTGACCGCATGGACTATCTCTTACGCGATTCTTTGGCTACAGGAACGTCTTACGGCAATTTCGATCTGGACCGGGTTCTCATAGCGCTTCAAATGCATAATGATCAACTGGCATTTGGTGACAAATATTTGGCGGAACAGTTCATTTTTGCCCGGTATTTCGCATACTGGCAAATCTACCTTCATAAGACTACAAGAGGAATCGAGAGTCTCATGAAGTCAGTCTGGAAAAGAGCAAGACATCTTTACTTGGAAAACCAATTAGAATTTGTGCCTACCACAATTAAGCCGTTTCTCGGAGAAGGCACAATAACATTCCGAGATTACTTCAACGTTGATGACACGGATGTCATATTTGCCCTTAAGTGCTGGTCTAACTCAAATGATAAGATCCTTAAGGATCTATCATCACGTCTCATACAACGTCAACTTTTCAAATGTCTGGATGTTTCCTCTTCGGGCCGGCTTGATATTAGTGAAATTGCAAAGAATATCTTAGAAACGGCCGGTTACGAAGAATCGGACTATTACTTTCTGGTTGATCGCTCGTCCAATGTGCCCTATGATTACTACACAGCCCTTGAAGAAGAAGAAAAACCCCCGATATGGGTATACGATAATCAGATCCAAAAGTTTGAAGAGATAAGCAAGACATCAAGTCCCATAAGATCTATAGCATCACAAAGGTCAACAACAACAAGAGTGTATCTACCCGATTCTGACTGTGTGACAAAACTGAAGCAAATTCTGTTAGGAAAGGGTGCTTAGGATGTTTGGCAAATACCTCAATGTACTTCAGTTAATTGACTACCTTGGCGGTAGCATTGATGGTCGTAAGAAGTTCCAAAAACTTGTTTATCTGATTCAGCACAGAGGCGGTCCATTTAAGGAGGTTTTCCAATATCACCTTTACGGTCCCTTCTCTGAGCAACTTGCCAATGAACTGGAAGAGATGAAAGGCTTTCGGCTGGTGACGGAAACCCCTGAACGAACTTATTCGGGTCATAAGTATACATACTCTATAACAGAAGAAGGTAAGAACCTTCTCCAATCCGTGCCCAACTCAAATTTAGAGCCTTTTAAAGATCTCATAAGAGATCTTGGGCAACGTGATGCACGAAATCTTGAGCTTATGGCTACTACTCTATTTCTCTCAGAAAGTGCACGTAGCGTCAACGAAAGTAACATAGTGAAAAACGTCAAAGACCTCAAAAGCGAGCAGAAATATGACGATGCCGAAATAGGGAAATCATTGGAATATCTTTATAATCACGGGTTTCTGCAAAAACCCGAAAGTGAGAAGTCCCTAATCGTCATCTAGGTTTAATCTAACCTATAATCTGCTCTAATCTAAGCAGGCGGTGGCAACATAAAAATCAATATACAGAACTTCGATTCCATGCCTTGGGTCGATGAGTATGATCATATAGTCGAATCCGAACTGGACATATTCTCCCGATACAATGATACTCTGCAAGCTGTATCCGAAATCGCCTGCCTTTCCCCTGGGCTGACCGTTCTGGACATCGGGGCAGGAACGGGAAACCTCTCTTTCCGTTGCCTTGCCCGTGGGGCAAGTGTAGTAGGCCTCGACCCGTCCGAAAAGATGCTGGCGAAAGCCAGAGCAAAGGCGAAAATCGCACATCTAAAACGCAAAGAACGCGAAGATGCCGGATCCGAACCGGAAGCGTATCAACCGACAGTTGAGTTTCGTCTGTCAGAGAATCCTTTCCTCGAAATACCGCACCCCGATTCTACCTTCGATGCAGTAGTAAGCACGTATGCATTCCACCACATTCCTCACCCGCAGCAACCGGAGGGCATTTGCGAGATGGTACGCGTGCTTCGCCCAGGCGGGGTATGGGCTATGGGGGAGGTTTCCTTCAAGGATGCTGCTGCTGAACTGGAAGCCAAACGCGCCTGCCCATGGCTCGATGAGGATGAATACTATCCTCACATCGACAGTCTCCGGTCAGTGTTTAACCAATTCAACATGGTCCTTCAAGCTAGGCAGTTCACTCCTGTGTCATGGGTTCTGTGGGCGTTGAAGCCTATTGATAATGGCAAAACAGGAGCATAGCTTCAGAGTTATTTGCTATTCAATGAGGCTTTTGGTATCTTCATTGTACATACAAGAATTGGAGGGTTGAGTGGTGCTTACGAAGGTACAGAAGTGGGGGAACAGCCTGGCCATCCGCATTCCTCGTAGGTTTGCAGAAGAGCTGATGGTACAACAGGGTAGTGAGGTCGATTTGTCACTTGACGGAGATCGGCTTGTCATTAAGCCCAGACGCCGGGAGCCATCTCTCTCCGCACTCTTGGCACAAGTAACTGACGAGAACATCCATGCCGAGGTTGCAACAGGAGAGTCCACTGGACGCGAGGTGTGGTGAAGTGAGCTACGTTCCAAAGCGCGGTGATCTGATTTGGCTCACGTTTCAGCTGTCTCTCAGCCACCGGACTGAAGAAGAGATCATACATTATCAGTCCTCCGGGTCGAAAACATCATCAAAGCGAGAGGCCGGTTGTACTCCATCAGCGATTCTGTCCGCTTCCTCAAGCAGCCAGTGCACTGCTTTCTTGACTTTGCAGGACTGAGCTTCGAATTCGCTAACCAGTTCATCACCGGAGAATCCCTTTGATACCAGATCCTTCAGTATCTCAACGGAGAACTCATCATCGGTTCGGCGCAACGGGCGAATAACGACTGCTCCACCCTCCAGAGAGCATACAACTTGGTCTCCGAGATTCAAGGCTTCATAGAACTTCAGCGGGA
>DGZL01000023.1:0-518 GCA_002398515.1 Firmicutes bacterium UBA4981 | reverse complement strand
GGGATCGTTATCTGACGCTTGCGGGACACTCGTATCACCCTGCTGTCCATGTAGTCACGCTCCGTTGCCAGTGTTGACATCAAAAACCCTCCCTCTAGTATATGTTGCAGTGCCACTCGCAATACGTAATTCCTAGATATTATTATATCAAAGAAACCAAGCGAACTCAGCCGATGTTTTGTAGCATTGCTTCACGGACTCGCGTGTAATATAATGGTGCCGCGTGAAAATCCTGGATATAATTAGAGGTTCACGCAGCCTCTGGGATTCAACTGATTCCGGTGAAGGAGTACCCGAAAGTGACTTGAAGGAGATGGTCAGATGAGACCTTGGGCAGAACAACGGTGGCTCGTGGCCGTGATCATCATTACCGCTCTTTGCGCCATGACCACGACGGTATTTGCTGCAGCGGATGCAGTAACAGGTTTTCCTGACGTTTCAGTTATTGATCGCTTCTTGGATCATCAGATGCACAAGCACCGTATCCCAGGCATATCACTTGTAGTGTTCGAGGACGG
>DGZL01000088.1:6521-11791 GCA_002398515.1 Firmicutes bacterium UBA4981 | reverse complement strand
GGATATAGAGCACCTCATCTCGAAGAATCCCTTCACATGAGGATTGTGGATACAAAATCGACCACCTTTTTCAGAATGGTGGGCGAAAAACTGCCACCTTTTCTAGAAAAGTGGTAGAAAACCTTCCACCTGAGCATCAAATAGCTATCAAAATCCCTCTTCAGCCCAAAAATGTGGTCGAAAATCAACCACTATTGCCGTTGGGGGTGGTCGAAAACCGGCCACTTGCCAGCTTTTTGCTGTGAAAATCCAAAAAGGGGGTAGAATTTGAACCAGCGTTTTGAAAAATGTGGTTGAGAATCGACCATGTTCGTGTTAACCGGCGTGATCCCAGGCGAGGGCTATCAGGAAGCGCGCCTTATATCCCCATAGCTAAAGCCAGGGGCTTTACGGCGCATGCGGTAACGCAACATACCCAGGCAGACAAAGAGCAATATCCGGAGATAATAGATATACTCTCTATGTAGAGGAATAACTGTAACTGTGAAGAATTTACTTGCAGGAACGAACAGGGGAAAATGAGTAGAATCCAATGAGCTGGACAGAGGGGGCATCAGGTAGTGTCGAGTCTATCCTTGACCACTGACCGACTGGTGTTGCATGATTTCAAGATGTCAGATTTGCCGAGAGTCCATAAGTACGCATCTGATCCTGAAGTAGTCAGGTTCATGGAGTGGGGTCCAAACACTATCGACGAAAGCAAAGATTTCCTTCGCATGACAATTAGTCATCAGAAGGATAACCCACGCAGGTACTTTGATCTGGCAATAGTCAAGAAAGCTGAGAATTGTCTTGTCGGAGGATGTGGCCTTCATGTGACAAGTCCACACAACCGCGAGGCATTTATCGGTTATTGCCTCAGCAGGGATTCATGGGGGCAAGGTTATGCTACGGAAACAGCTAAGGGACTCCTTTCCTTTGGATTTAGTCAGCTAAGGCTGCACAGGATATTTGCCACGTGTGACCCGCTCAACCTCGCGTCAGCCAGAGTCCTTGAAAAATCCGGCATGCAGCTTGAAGGGCGGCTTCGCGAGAATAAGTTGATAGGCAAGAGGTGGCGCGATTCTCTTCTATACGCTATCTTGGAGCACGAATGGAAGCTGAATAACTAAAGTGACATGATTCAGTTAAGCAACATACGAAGGGAGACACCGAGGATGCAGTTAACATCCTTAACCGCCAAGGCCAAAGAGGCTCTTAGTGGATTGCTAAGCACAGCCAACTTAGAACCTGGTATGATAATCGTCATTGGGTGCAGCACTAGCGAAGTCATGGGCAGGACAATCGGGTCAGCTTCTAACATGGACACAGCAGAAGCCATAATGGCCGGGCTACTGCCTGTGGCACGAGAACACGATGTGTATCTGGCTATTCAGTGCTGCGAACACTTGAACCGAGCCTTGGTAGTAGAGAAGGAATGCAAAGACCGGTACGGATTTGAGGAAGTTACGGTAATACCCCATCAGGACGCAGGTGGAGCACTGACAGCAGTAGCCATGAGGCAATTTCAAGATCCCGTTGTAGTTGAAGCTATTTCCGCTCATGCCGGAATGGATATAGGAGATACACTAATAGGAATGCACCTTAAGAGAGTGGCTGTCCCTGTACGCCTTGACATAGATTCCATCGGCCATGCTCATCTCACCTTCGCCAGGACCCGTCCGAAACTTATCGGCGGTGCACGTGCCAAATATCCATCCTAACTTACCTATCTTCCCAGTGTGTATATGCTTTAGCAAAATGAATTGCAAAAATAACGGGCTCTCTGCACATATGGTCACCAAGAGATACCAAGAGATCCTCGACCGACTCTTTGGAGTTACCACCGCAAACTCTTCTTATGGCGACATTAGTCTGCTTTACGCCATTCCACTTCACTGTATCGGGTTATTTACGTGACCGCACCCACTGCGGTTTTACATAATAATGTATAATTTTCTGTCGTAGCCATAATTGTATAGAGGATTCTTAATATTGGTGCTGAATAAGTATAAATACTAGATCAGCAATACGGACAACACCTTGATTTAGGTAGCGCTTTGGTTAGGCCAAAGCACACCGGAGAGTAGAACCCGTCTTAGGAACAACATAGTAGAACCAATCCGTTTCAGTATGGGAGGTGAGGCGGAAAACCGATACACAGACGAAGTAGATGTTCCACGGACGAGAAGCCCGAGAGGAATATTGTCATCGAACATGAGGAGGTAGTGAGCAGTGAGAAGACTCCTTTTAGGTATTGTCGTGGCTCTCATCCTCATCTCACTGGGTGCAGTGGTGCAATCTGCAGCACCTGAACCTATAGTCATCGGCTGCAACCTGGAGATGACAGGACAAGTTGCCGCCTACGGTCAAGCAGCATGGGAAGGCATCAACATCGTATCACAAATCGTGAAGCCTGAAGTATTAGGAAGACCCGTCAAATTGATACCACTCGACAACAAGTCTGACAAGATAGACACAGCCAACGCATCATCCCGACTCATAGAGAGAGACAACGTTGTTGCGATCATCGGACCCATGATCAGCGGAAGCATGCTTGCAGCAGGCGAAGTCTGTGAGAAGAAGGAAGTCCCCATCATCGGACCTACCACAACCAACCCATTGACAACTCAAGGAAAGAAGTACGTGTTCCGGGCTTGCTTCATTGACCCGTTCCAGGCCACTATAGCCGCGACGTACTGCTATCGTGACCTGAATGCTAAGACTGCCGCGATTCTGTCTGACATATCAAACGACTATTGCGTTGCCCTGGGCAATTTCTTTCAGCAGGAGTTTGAAAGACTCGGAGGCAAAGTCGTATCCCTCACGTACTGTAAAGCAGGAGACCAAGACTACAGCGCCCAGCTGACTGACGTCAAGACAAAAAACCCTGACATCATCTACATACCCAACTACTACACTGAAGCTGCGCTGGCTGTAGTGCAAGCCAGAGATCTCGGCCTGACGCAACCTGTTTTCGGAGCAGACGGCATTGCAACTGAGGAATTCCTTGCTATCGGCGGGAAAGCAGTTGAGGGCGTCATGCACACAACGTTCTGGCACGAAAAAGCAGCGGAATCAGAGCTTTCCAAAAAATACGTTGAACTCTACAGAGCAAAGTACGGAGCAGACGACGAAGTCAACGTGTTCGGGGCGCTGGCAGCTGACTGCTATCTGATAGTGTTGGATGCGATAGAGAGAGCCGGGTCCACGGATCCCAAGAAGATCGCGGAAGCCATAGAAGCCACGAAAAACCTCCAAGTAGTTACAGGCTCGGTTACCATTGAGAACGGAGACGCTATCAAGCCTGTGGTATTCAGAGAGGTCAAAAACGGCAAGTGGGATTACAAGACTATGGTTCATCCGTAAGCAACCGGCACCATAGAGGTCGTCTGATTCCGGGAGGGGGGCGGGCAAGCGCGGATTTATGTCGCTCCGCTTTGCTCCTCTCCCTTCCGGACTTCCAATGCTAACTGAATTGGTCCTATCGGCTTCAAAAGGAGTAGATATGAATGAGTCTTGAGACTTTCATCCAGCAATTAGCAAATGGAATCTCCCTGGGTAGTCTCTATGCCCTTATCGCAATCGGATATACCATGGTCTACGGCATCTTGCGCCTGATAAACTTCGCTCACAGCGATATCTTCATGGTTGGCGCATACTTTGCGTTTTTCCTGATTGCAGTGTTCCGTCTGCCATGGTTACTGTCAGCAGTCCTGGCAGTCGCGCTTACAGCTTGCGTAGGTATGACCATAGACAGAATCGCCTACCGGCCTGTTAGGAACGCACCGAGAATATCGGCCTTGATAACCGCTGTCGGCGTCTCCTTCTTCTTGGAAAACCTCGGCTTAGTGACAGTCGGCGCCCGACCGAAACCGTTTCATCGGCCCGAGCTAATGGCTAGAGTCGTCAGGATCGGGCCGGCAGCCATCTCCGGGGTTTCCATATGGGTGCCGATCCTCAGCATCGGTCTGGTTGTTATCCTTTTATACGTTATTTACCGCACCAAACTTGGCATGGCAATGAGATCCGTTGCCACGGATATTGACACCACACGACTTATGGGCGTAAACGTTGACACCGTGATATCATACACATTTGCCATAGGCTCAGCGCTTGCTGCAGCAGGAGGAATTATGTGGGCATGCAAATACCCACAGATTAACCCGCTCATGGGGATCTATCCCGGATGGAAGGCTTTTACAGCAGCAGTGATCGGCGGTATAGGAAATGTCACCGGCGCCATGATCGGCGGATTTCTCATCGGCCTTATAGAAATCATGGCTGTAGCCATATTCCCCGCTCTTTCAGGCTATCGTGACGGCATGATATTCGGCTTGCTCCTTGTCTTCCTGCTCGTAAGGCCTACCGGCATCCTCGGTGAGACTTTAAAGGAGAAGGTGTGAGAACATGCGGAAACACTTGTACGCTGCTTGCACAAAATACCTTAACACCCTCCTAACCTTGTTACTTATGGGCATCCTATTTCTTGCACTAAGGTGGGCTGACACGCGCCTGGACGACTTTACCCTCAGGATAATGCGCACAGGGGCAGTCTACATAGTCGCTGCAGTATCGTATAACCTTATTAACGGGATAACGGGACAGTTCTCCCTTGGTCCCAATGGTTTCATGGCGCTTGGCGGATACACTGTAGCTCTCCTAATGCTGCCGCTTCCACAGAAGAAGTTTGTGTGGTTCTTGCAGCCACTTATTTGGCCGCTTAACTCGTTTTCTTTTCCGGGTACCGGATCATTTTTCGGCCTGGCTCTAATCCTAGCCGGCTTAATGGGAGCTCTCGGGGCATTCATCGTAGGGATTCCCTCCTTCCGGCTGCGCGGTGATTACCTGGCAATAGCGACGTTCGGGTTTGGGGAAATAATCTTTGTGCTAGCAAATAACCTTATCCCCCTCACTAACGGCCCGCTTGGGATGAAGGGCATCCCTGAGCTGGCTAGTGTATACTCGTGCTTTGGCTGGGCTGTCATCACCACACTCATAGTCAAGAATATCGCCAATTCCAGTTACGGCCGGGCTATGAAGGCTGTACGGGATGATGAAGTTGCAGCGGAAGCCATGGGAGTCAACGTTTTCCAAACGAAGATGCTGGCTTTTGTCGTAAGCGGGTTTTTCGCAGGGGTTGCAGGAGGGCTTCTTGTGCCTCTAATCACAACAATATCCCCGACTCTTTTCACTTTCACAATGACGTTTAACTTGCTAATCATCATAGTCCTGGGAGGCCTTGGGAGTATCACCGGATCAGTGATAACAGCCTTCGGCTTCGCAATCGC
>DGZL01000088.1:0-6235 GCA_002398515.1 Firmicutes bacterium UBA4981 | reverse complement strand
TCCTCGTGCTACTCATGATTTTCTATAGGCGCGGCATATTCGGACAGTTCGAATTATCCTGGGACTGGATTCGATCACTGTTTGGTAAGATTACCGGCAAGGAGGTGCCGAAGAAGTGGACACGGGAAGACACGTCGTCCTAAAACTCAACGATCTAACCATCAAGTTCGGAGGTCTTGTAGCAGTCAATAACTTCAATCTCGAGATTGAAAAAGGAGAACTCGTAGGCCTCATAGGACCAAACGGCGCAGGGAAGACAACAGTATTCAACATAGTGACAGGACAGTATGAGCCTACTGAAGGCAAAGTTTTTCTTGACAGCCAAGACATTACCGGCTGGCGTCCACATCTCATAGCCGCTGCCGGCATCGCCAGGACATTTCAGAATGTCCGACTGTTTACAGGCTTGACCGTACTGGATAATGTCCTCGTGTCACAACACCTCAGGCTAAAGTCGCATTTCTTGTCTGCTGCACTCCGTTTGCCTGCCTACTCCGGTGAAGAGCGTAAGGTACGAACTACAGCCATGGAGCTTCTGGAAAGACTGGAACTTGTGCCTTATGCCCGGGAGCTTGCAGGCAATCTCCCTTACGGACAGCAGCGCAGGCTGGAAATAGCGCGGGCCTTGGCAACTAACCCTAGGCTCCTATTACTGGATGAGCCGGCTGCCGGGATGAATCCGGAAGAGACCGCCAGACTCATGAAGTTTATTTGCAGGATCCGTGATGAATTTGATCTCACCATATTCCTAATAGAACACGACATGAAGCTTGTAATGGGTATTTGCGAACGAATAAGGGTAATTGATTACGGCATATCCATTGCTGAAGGCGTGCCTGATGAGATTAAGAGAGATCCCAGAGTAATCGCTGCTTACTTAGGAGAAGGGGGAGAGTAGGATGCTGAAGATTAGAGATCTTCACGTATACTACGGCGGTATACATGCGCTAAAAGGGATATCTCTTGATGTGCCTGAGGGACAAATCGCTACATTAATCGGGGCAAACGGCGCCGGGAAAAGCACTACATTAAGGGCAATCACAGGCCTTGTCAAAGCAAGACGAGGATCTATCGAATTGGAAGGACGCAATATCACATTATGGCCTGCGCATGAGATTGTCCGTAACGGGGTGGCAATGGCGCCGGAAGGCAGGAAGATATTCCGCAATCTCACAGTTATGGAAAACCTGTTGATGGGCGCTTATCCGCGCAAGGATACGACGGGAATAAAGAAGGATCTGGACTGGGTCACATCTCTTTTCCCCAGGCTGGAGGAGCGATTCACGCAAAAGGGAGGCACTTTATCCGGAGGCGAACAGCAGATGCTGGCGGTAGGTAGAGCTCTCATGTCCAAACCAAAGCTCCTCTGCCTTGATGAGCCGTCCCTTGGTCTCGCGCCTGTATTGATGGCTGAAGTCTATCGAGGGCTGGCTAAGATACACAGCGAAGGATGCACTGTCCTTCTGATTGAACAGAACGCGAAAGCAGCCCTTAAACTTGCGAATTACGGGTACGTGATGGAGACCGGAGTCATAGTCTTGGAAGGAAAAGGCGGCGACCTCCTGGAGAACGAAGATGTCCGCAAGGCCTATCTGGGGGAGTGAAGTCTTGGGCTAATTTCTTCGCTTCGTCATCTCTCAGTAACTTGCTGGGCTAGGCACGACTACTCCCTTGCTGACTTCTTCAATTCGTCCGCTGCTCTATAACCCACAAGAAGGAGCCTCTCTCCAGGAACCGACCGGAGAAGACTCTAGCGTTCATAAGACCGCGGCTGATCCTTAGAATGCCTGATCCGTACAGTCCTCAGGACTCGTGAGACTAAGAGGATAACTACAACCAAGATAATAAGGCCGATGACGACATGGGTGACGGGAACCATCCTTGACATGACAAGATTCGTGAGCCCCCCTGCCCCAAAAGCAGCAATAAGCATTATCAAGGCGGATTTTAGCATGTCGAAGGGTCCGAGTTCTCGAAGAAGCACAACGAATGTAGCTGCACATGGGAAATAAGCAGTAAGCACTATTACCGCTACCACAAGCTGCCTTACGGAAAGCCCAAGGGGGCTCAGCATTCCTACTGCCACGTCCTTACGCAAAAAGCCCATAAGCAGAGCAACGATAGCTTCGGACGGCAAACCTAGGAATCCACCAAGGAGCGGAGCGAAGATCTGGCTTAATACGTCGATAATACCGGACACATGCAGAATATTCACACAGAGCACGCCCAAAAACACGTAAGGAATAGCGTCAGCTAAGAAAACACGAATTCGCATCCATACTTTTTTCCCTAGAATCGTAGGGTGCGGAAGCCTGTACGGAGGAATCTCCATAAGCAGAGGAGGGCTTGAGCCAGGCAACATAGCATTGAGAACGAAACCAATAATGAGCCATAAAATGAAAAGTATCCCATATATCATGGCAAGATACTGCCATCCATACTTACCCATGAGCCCGACCACCATGGCGGTCTGCGCCATGCACGGGATACCGATTGAAAGCATAGTCGCGCATATGAACTTCTCACGCCTGCTCTCTAGAATCCTAGTGGCCAGCGCAGCCGGGACATTACATCCGAAACCCAAAACCATTGGGACAACAGCGTACCCGTGCATACCCAGCGCATGCATAAGGTTATCCACGAGCACTGCAAGTCTTGGCAAGTATCCGACATCTTCTAATATGCCAAGAGCGACATAAAACGCAAAAACATAAGGCAGCACCATGGCAACAGGAACATAAAGACCTGTAGTAAGGAGCCCCATGGAGGCCTCGAAATCTATTTGTCCGTTTACCAGGCGGCCGATGAGCAGGTCATGGAAAAATCCCCCTGAACCCAAAACTACCCCCAACCGGGTTACAACCGGCCTTACAATTCCGTCGAAAATGGGATCAAATACGTAACTTATCAACCCTTCACCAATAAATCCCACTGTTTTGAAGGATAAATACATGACCAGCACAGCTATTATCAACCCGGTAACAGGTTGAATACTCGCATCCTCCAGTCTGTCAATGAAAGTATGATGCCTATGGGATATGCTTTGTACTTCCGTCACGATCCTGCCTATTTCAGTCCAGCGTTCATCTGCAGAACGTTTCGCACTCCAGCCCTCGCCTACAGGGCACTTCCCTTTCCGGCGCTCGCCTGGGAAGGGTTTTTCCCTCCCACCTTCACCTGTGAGGAATTTCTCTTGCCGGCATTCATCTGTGGAGCGTTCATTCTTCTGGTGTTCATCTACTGGAAGTTGAAGCGCTACACGCGGCGATTCTTGAAGTGAATCAGTTGTATCCGGGCCCCCACGCGACTCCGCGTCGGCATCTTCCGTCATTTCAGAAATCCTATTCATGAGAATATCAATGCCTTCACCTGTCAATGCGCTGGTGGGCACGACAGACACACCTAAGATGTTTTGGAGCCTGTCCACATTAATACTTATGCCTCTGTGTCTTGCCTCATCCCAGAGGTTAAGCGCTACCACCACGGGAATGTCTCTTTCCAGCAGCTGAAGGGTGAGATAAAGGTTACGCTCGAGGTGTGTGGCATCGACTACGTTGACAATGACATCCCCCTCATCCAACATACTGTCTAGCATACTTACCGCCACTTCTTCAGCTCTACAGGTAGGCTCAAGACTGTATGTCCCAGGGACATCTATGACCTCTGCAGTCTCACCTGTCCTCAGAACTGTGGAACCCTTTGTGAACTCCACAGTTGTTCCACTGTAATTCGATATGATAACCTGAGTGCCGGTGAGACGTGAAAACACAGCGCTCTTTCCGACGTTTGGATTCCCGATTAGTAATATTCTCACGCCTTGACGCTCCTCATTAGCAGTATCATTACGCCTTAACACTCCCGGTCGGTGGCATTGTTATGCCTTGACTCTCCCCATTAGTGGCATAATTACGCTTTGACGCTCCCTGTTGATAGCATTCTTACGCATTGACACTCCCTTATGTATCTTTGCTTTTGGCAGGCGATTTGCTAAACCGACTATTGATCGGCTCCACCAGGATTTTCGATGCCATACCGTAGCCTATGGCAATTTGCGCGCCATGCGCCTCCACAGTAACAGGGCCTCTCATGAACATCTCACTTCTCTTAATGATGCTGGTTCCCGGCCGTATTCCTAACGCTTCTAAGCGTGATGCCAAGCCGTGGCCTCCAAGAACATCGACTACGCGCACCGATTCACCTGCGTTTGCACTTACTAGGGGCATTACTGTAGCTCCACCCATGATTGTGCCTCCTTCTACTCATATGCAGAAGCCAAATAGTGCAATTGATAATGATTATCAATACTATGTTACGCCTGTAATGCCCTTGTGTCAACTGCTTACACCAAGGTTGATTGCGCCAAGCTTGATCATACCGAATTGCTGATTGTACTAAACTATGTTACCCGGCTCTTGTAGCAGGTTTTCGACCACACTTTCGGATTCCGTAACAGCTTTTCGACCATGCTTTTCGGAGCAAGCTCTAAGTGGCAGGAATCCGATCACTTCAAGTGACTCAGGTGGTTGATTCCATCACATTGTTGGAAGTCGTGTTCTATTTTCGACCACCGCTATCGGTTGTGGGGGATTGAGAATAGGACAACGCAGGCAGAAGCTCAAGATCGTCTCATCCATGGCTGGAAAGAACACATTGCCGTCACAACCTATTTTGCGGGACCAGCCTGGTGAGCGATGAGAATGAAAGCCTAAAACGAAAACTGATCACGCAATCACAGCAAAGACTAGGGCAACTACTACACCTGCAGTCGACGCCATAGCCACGAACTGCGAGACGCGCCCAAAATCAGCCTTGAAGTGTCCCACTGTAATGGGAAAGCAAAGGTGCGCAGGGGAAATCATGAGGCCCGCATGGCCACTGATTACAGCCAGAGGAATGAGTCTGAGGCCCAAGTCGGCAAGGCCTCCGGACACCCTGAGACCGGCAATGACCGGCATAGCAACGCCTGCAGTAGCTGCTCCATGCCCGGTTAGAAGTCCTACGAGGAACGGCATGGCGAAAGCTACGGTCACTTTGGAAACTCCAAGGATTTCGAAAGACTCTGTTAGGCCTTGTACAGCGCCTGAAGTCTCCAGAACCCCTTTAAAAGCCATGACACCGCATATCATAGGAATAATGTTGCCAGTGACTGCTTTCTTGAGATGCTCTACAAGGCGCCTTGCCGGAACCCGAGTATACAAGACACTGATAAGGATTACGATGCTAATGGCAATGGCTACGTCAAGTCTGAACGCGACAGTCGCGATGACTACGGACGCGATTGGCGCTAACCCCCTTGTCATAGAGATCCAATCTGAACGCGTAGGAGCATGGTTTTCCTGAACCTCAAGGCCTGCATGAGGACACCTGCGAAACGCCACAACTGCGCCTGATACAATCACAATGAGAAAATAGGGAAACATCAAACTAACGTATCTCCACATGGGTAGGCCAAGGACTTGTGAAGTGATTATCGTCACAGGATAGATAGGGACTATCAGCTCCATGGGATGTCTGAACCAGTAATTTATGAAGCTCTTCTTCTCTGCTGAAAGAGGTAAATCCGTTGTGATTTCATCCACAAGGGGGGCAGAGAATAAGGCGCCTCCTGCAGACGGCAGAAGACCTATGAACATAGGTAAGAGGGCAGCTACCAACCGCTGATCCCGCAATATTACGCGCAAAGAACCGGTCATGTCTTTAAGAAAACCGGCCTCCCGCAGGATGCCTTCGAGCACCATCACCAATGTCAGACAAGCGATGATCTTCAAGGAATCGACTTCCAAGACTGATGTCACCATTTCAGAGACAATATCCAAAGGTTTCATGTGAAACATCAGCCCCAGGAACACGGATGAGACTAACATAGCAATACCCAGGTTAATACGCTTGCGAAGAGCAATAACTAAGAGAAAGGCCACTACCAGTATTTTGATCAATGAAGACATACTTATCGACGGCTCCTTCTGTGTCCTACGCAATTAGCGTACCAAAAAGCAGGACCGAACTCTGCTTCTGCTTCAAGCACGACCGCCGGTCCTGCCACTCATCTGTATCCTATTTCTGCCCGTCTACTTATCAACGCACAGACTTAGTATACTATGAATTAACCGCCGACACCAACCCCGGGAGTCACACGAATCAACTCTCCTTCGCTGGCGGCAATCACAACAGCGCCTGCAGCGTCTCCCGTCACGTTCATGGAGGTTCTGATCATGTCGAGAATCCTGTCTATACC
>DGZL01000121.1 GCA_002398515.1 Firmicutes bacterium UBA4981 | reverse complement strand
CAAGTGTCATGGATAATGTGAGAATAGCTCTTCAGAACGGAGTAAGGTGTGTTGTGGGGACCACAGGTCTCTTGGCGTCTGACCTAGATGAAATCAGAGGCTTGTGCCAGATGAAGAAGACAGGCGCAGTGATCGCCCCCAATTTTGCCATTGGCGCCGTTCTCCTCATGAAGTTTTCGGAAATAGCTTCCAGGCACTTTGCGAGTGCTGAGATTATTGAGATGCACCATGATAAGAAAGTGGACGCCCCTTCAGGAACAGCTCTTAAGACCGCTGAGTTCATGGGGCACTCGCATCCTGCAGCACAAGAGGAAATAGCAGTAAGCCTCGAATCACAACCTGCAAGAGGTGAGGGTGTAGGTGTCACTCGAATACATAGCGTCAGGTTACCGGGTCTCGTAGCTCACCATGAGGTTATCTTCGGGGGGCCTGGCGAGACTCTGACAATACGCCACGATTCTCTTTCAAGGGAGTCTTTCATGCCCGGCGTAATCTTAGCAGTAAGAAAAGTGATGAAGCTTGATCAGGCAGTTTTTGGCCTTGACGCTCTACTTGACATCTGAATGAGTCTTGCCTGGGAAAGGAAAGAACAAGCACCGCCTCCCCGCAAGAATCATATATTATCCATAGTCATGTGGGTCAGGGGAGGGGCTGGTATGACAGAGGGCCTCAAGGGACTGGTCATATGTGTGCTTGGAGGGGATTTTCGCGAAATTGAACTGATTCGGAAATTCCTCGCGGAAGGGGCCCAAGTGAAAGTAGTAGGATACCCACCCCTTGATGAGCTTGAAGGGACTATCAGGGAAAACAGTGTATTCCAGGGGATTATTGGAGCTTCTGCAATTGTCATAGGAATGGGTGGCCTGGATGTCGGAGGCAAGGTGAGGACTCTTGACTCTGAATTCACTATTGCACTCACTGAGGAAATCCTCGAACTTATTCCACCCGGGGTGCCTCTTCTGGTCGGAGCTGCAAGGCCAAGGCTTCGCGAATTCGCTTCGAAGCATAATGTAAACCTTATCGAAGTTGCCGAGGATGATGAGATCGCCATACGGAACTCGATACCCACGGCAGAAGGGGCGCTTCAAATAGCCATGGAAGAAATGCCCATTACAATCCATGGATGTAATGCCGTTGTGGTTGGGTTTGGACGAGTAGGGGAAACCATGGCACGCGTTCTGCTTTCGCTATGCGCCAAGACTTTTGTGTGTGCCAGAAGTCTCCCACAGCTTGCGAGGGCTACTGAAATGGGCGCCTCAACCCTGCATATCTCGTCCCTGGCCATGGCTTTGAGAAATGCTGACGTAGTCTTCAACACAGTTCCTGCAATAGTCTTAACTGAAAACATCTTGAAGGGCATGCGACCTGGTTCTCTCATAGTAGACTTAGCATCCGCACCGGGAGGAACTGATTTTGAGGCTGCATCGCGGTTAGGTATTAAGGCCATTCTTGCCCTGGGATTACCTGGGAAAGTCGCTCCAAAGACTGCAGGCAAAATCCTTGCTGATTCCGTCCCTCAACTCATAAGACGGGAACTCAGTCGCCTTTCTTGACCGGCAGGTTTCCTAACATTAGGTGGAGGTGGAATCCATGCGGCTTGCTGGCAAGACGATTGGCATGGCCATAACAGGATCGTTCTGCACTATTCCCCAAGTCTTCCCGGAAATCGAGAAGCTCGTTGCAGAGGGCGCAGACGTGTATCCCATACTTTCTGAAAAAGTCGCAACTCAAAATACGAGGTTTGGAAAGGCCGCTGACATAGCATGCGCCCTTGAACGTATCACAGGTAAGGAACCTATTCTGACCGTTGCCGAAGTGGAGCCCTTAGGGCCTACGAAGGTCCTGGATGCATTGGTGATTGCGCCATGCACCGGAAATACCTTGGCTAAACTGGCGTATGGTATTACGGACGGCCCGGTCCTAATGGCTGCCAAGTCTACCATGCGCAATCTTAGGCCTGTCATTATCGGTATTTCTACAAATGACGGCCTTTCAGCAAATGCGAAGAATCTAGGCGCCATCTTGAACACTAAACACATATACGTGATTCCCTTCGGACAAGACGCGCCACTTGTGAAACCTTGTTCCCTCACAAGTGATATGCGACTGATTGTGGACACGGTCATTGCCGCACTTGACGGGAAACAGCTACAACCAATCCTTATTGACAGGAAATCATAGGCGATATATGCTAACATAAACCACTTAGCATAAACGGCATAGCGAGGGGAGAAGAATGAGAAGATATAGAGTAGCGATAGTAGGCGCCACAGGAGTTGTCGGACAGGAGCTCCTGAAGATCCTATCTGAAAGGGACTTTCCCGTTGGTGAACTTACCCTTCTTGCGTCAGCTAGGTCAAAAGGGAAGCAGGTGGAATTTCGAGGTGAAGTTCTACAAGTAGAGGAGGTTTCGGAAGGCGCCATTGCCGGGCACGATATCGTGTTCTTCGCGGCCGGAGCCTCGGTTTCCCGAGAATTCGCGCAAGGCGCAGCCCAAAACGGTGCTCTGGTGATTGATAATAGCAGCGCGTTTCGTATGGAGCCGGAAGTGCCACTAGTAGTTCCCCAAGTAAACCCGGACGATATCTTGAAACACAAAGGAATCATTGCAAACCCCAACTGCACTACAACCATTATGGTAATGGCGCTGAAACCTATTGACGACGCTGCCGTTGTTAAGCGAGCGGTCGTATCGACATATCAGGCTGTATCCGGTGCCGGAGTAAAGGCTATGGATGCCTTGTTCCGCGAGTCCAAGGCATATCTTGCAGGGGAAGAAACCCACCCGGGGGTTCTTCCTTCTGCATCTGCTCCAAAGCACTATCAGATTGCATTCAACGTAATCCCACAAGTGGATGTGTTCCAAGACATGATGTACACAAAGGAAGAATGGAAAACTGTTCATGAGACTGCGAAGATTATGGGACGGGAGTTTGGAATCACTGCTACCACTGTGCGCGTTCCGGTAGAGAGATCTCACTCCATATCGCTGAATCTCGAAACTCGGCACAAACTCACTCGGGAACAGGCATTGGAGATCCTTTCCAAAGCCCCTGGGATCCAGGTCATAGACGACCCAGATGAGATGTTATACCCGATGCCTTTCTCAGCCTCAGGCACGGATCTTGTTCAAGTAGGCCGGGTACGTGAAGATAATTCTATTGCCAGCGGACTGAACCTGTGGGTCGTAGGCGACCAGCTTCGCAAAGGCGCAGCGCTGAATGCAGTTGAAATCGGAGAAAAGGCTTTGGAGCTCGAGTGTCTTGCGAGGTGAGGAAAATGAAAATCATAATCCAAAAATTCGGAGGAACATCTGTGGCTACTCCTCTGCAACGGGAGAAGGCAGCCCGAAAAGTCATAGAGGCGCAGGCTAATGGATATTCGCCTGTTGTTGTAGTGTCTGCAATGGGTCGGAAGGGAGAACCGTATGCCACTGACACTCTCCTGGGACTCATAAAAGGCTTACATGAAGAAGCAGATCCCAGAGAGAAAGATTTGGTCATGTCATGCGGTGAGATAATTTCCGCAGTGGTCATGACCGAGACGCTGAGAGGAATGGGATGCCAAGCTGTGGGCTTGACAGGAGGGCAAGCAGGCATCATAACTGATGAAAGTTTCGGCAACACAAGAATACTCGAAGTACATCCCGGACGCGTCATGGATTACCTCAATGAAGGCAAGGTAGTAGTAGTCGCAGGATTTCAAGGCATTAGCAGAAACGGCGAAGTCACCACATTGGGGCGGGGAGGCAGTGACACGACAGCTGCAGCCCTCGGTGTGGCTTTGGGCGCCGAATCAGTGGAAATATATACGGATGTGGAAGGCGTCATGACCGCTGACCCGAAAATGGTTCCAGAGGCAAAACCACTCACTATTGTCTCCTATTCTGAAATTGTGGAAATGGCTCACCTCGGAGCTAAGATTGTCCATCCAAGGGCAGTGGAAATTGCCATGGAAGGCGGAATTCCTATAAGAATCAAGAATACATTTTCTGATGCGCCGGGCACTCTTGTATGTGAAAGCAGTATGGTTTCGAAAAAGACTGTCATCAGATCAGACAGAGTCGCAAGGGGAGTCGCTCACCTTACCAATATCACGCAGGTGAGATTGGATCGGCAACACGATGTCAATGAGGCAGGATTTTTGGGCAAAGTATTCAGAGCCCTGGCAAACGCAAAGATAAGTGTGGACCTAATAAGTGTGCTTCCTGAAACTATATGCTTTACGATAAGTGAAGGTGTAGTCGATAAGGCCCTTGGCGTACTGGAATCTTTGGCACTGAAACAGGAGGAAATAAGAATTACTCCGGGATGTGCCAAGGTATCTGTGGTGGGAGCAGGGATGAGAGGAGTTCCCGGGGTCATGGCTGAAGTAGTGGAAGCTTTAGAGGATGCAGGTGTCAAGATCTTTCAAACATCCGACTCGCATGCCAGCATATCGTGTCTTGTAATGCAGAATGATATACTGAAAGCGACCCGAGGACTCCACACTGCGTTCGGCTTAGGCGCCTTGACTGATTGAACCATAACACCTGATTTGGAGGGATCCTAACATGGTTGATTTCGGCAAAGTCATGACTGCAATGGTGACTC
>DGZL01000108.1:18193-20441 GCA_002398515.1 Firmicutes bacterium UBA4981 | reverse complement strand
AATTTCCTCACTTCGACATTCCTCTTGTCCTCCAGTGAAAAGAGCCGGACAAGATGATCAAAATGTGCTTTATCATCACGAGAGGTAACCCCATGAAGCCCTGCAAAGAAAAGGATGTTCTCCCACACCGTCAGCCGCCAATATAAGTTCCTGCTGCCTTCCAAAACTGCGCTCATGTTCTTGAGTATACGTGGATAGCGTGCCGCCACGTTTTCCCCGAAAACCAAAATATTACCAGCATTCGGATGCATTAAACCCAGAATGCATTTGATTGTTGTGGTTTTGCCTGCGCCATTCGGGCCAAGCAGGCCCAATACTTCGCCTTGTCTCACGTGAAAACTGATATTATCTCCGGCTTTAACGCTTTTATTTCCTCTTTCATGGAATACTTTCGTGAGGGATGTCACGTCCAGTGCGGTAGTTGTCTTGCTCAATAGAACTCACCTCTCAAGGATGTATTCGTGAAAGCATCCACCATCAGCAACGGATCTCGAGTGCGCGACTAAAGCGTTGTGAGAACCCTGTTAAGCTGGATCAGGCATGCGTTTGGCTTGGGTATCAGGTAGTAGATTTGCGCTTTTGACTCTCGGGGAGTCAAGTCTTTAAGGGGTTGATCTTAAGATCAGTGCCTCGATATATTATGTTGCGACATAATACTGTGGCAGATTATGTGCAATATAGGATTGATTTCCTATAAACATATTAAGTCGTAATGTTAGCAATGTCAATATTCTACTTAACAGTCTTTAATGGCGTTCGCGCAGATTATGATGTTGTTAGCTCACGATCACATTCAAAAACCGTAATAGCACTTGCAGGGATCATATCATGATGTTGTGAGCTTATGCTCATATTCAAGAACCGTTATAAGTTCGAAGACTGCTCTTCTGAACGGCGTGTACTGTTTTCGACCACGGATCGTGGTTTTGGTGGTCGATTATGGGACAGCAACTGAGTCATCGATGGGAGGCTGCTGGATAAGTTGATATGGAACATCGATAATCGGCAATAGCGGCGCAGGTGACATTGGGGAAAAACAAAGGTATCATAAAGAAGTAGAAATGCCACTGCTTTTTGTTAACAGAGGCAGGAGATTTCTGATGTATAGTCGGAGGTGAACGTGCTCTGGAAACTCCACGCGAAAAGGCGATTGCTGTCGGACTTGAATTACCAGGAACACGGTGGTGGGAGACTGATGATTCCATTAATGAACTATCAGAATTGGCTGCCACTGCCGGCGCTGAAGTTATCGTAAAGCTCGTCCAGAAACGCGCGAAGCCTGATCCCGCTTATTACATAGGCAGAGGAAAAGCGGAGGAACTAGCTGTCCTTGCTATTACAACCCATGCTGACCTTGTAATATTTGATGATGAGCTGTCTCCGGCTCAGCAGCGCAACCTTGAAGGCCTCCTCAAAACCAAGGTTGTTGACAGGACGTGGCTCATACTGGATATATTTGCGTCACGGGCTGCAAGTAAAGAAGGGAAAATTCAGGTAGAGCTGGCGCAACTCTGTTACCTGCTTCCAAGGCTTGTCGGAAAGGGCACCTCCCTGTCCAGACTCGGAGGCGGTATAGGCACGAGAGGGCCAGGAGAGACGAAGCTCGAGGTTGACAGGAGGCGCATCAGGAGGCGGATCTCCATTCTTCGAAAGGAACTCGAAGAGATAGCGAAAAGGCGAGGTCTCCAAAGGTCGAACCGGAGTAAATCAGGCCTCCCTCTTGTATCGATTGTGGGTTACACAAATGCAGGTAAATCCACGCTGTTTAACGCCCTGACAGATTCACAGGTGTTCGTTGAGGATAAGCTCTTTGCTACGCTAGACCCGACAATAAGAAGATGCTACCTACCTTCCGGCGGGTTTATGTTACTTGCTGATACCGTCGGGTTCATAAGAAAACTTCCGCACGACCTTATAGCGGCCTTTCGAGCTACTCTCGAGGAAGCAACTTACTCTGACCTCCTACTTCACGTGGTGGATGCGAGCCATCCCGGTAAGGACGATCACTGTGAAGCAGTGGAAGAAGTTCTCAAAACTCTGGGTATTGTAGACAAACCCATCATTACTTGCCTCAATAAGATAGACCTCATACCGGGCAACCTGGAAAGAGAGCGTATTCGGCTTGATCACCCCGGAGCGATCCCGGTATCCGCTGAAACACGCGAGGGACTTGATGAGCTTCTGCTCACTATTTCCAGGATGCTTAAGGACGGCAACCTAAACCGCAGTAGGAAAGTATCTGGGAACA
>DGZL01000108.1:0-17928 GCA_002398515.1 Firmicutes bacterium UBA4981 | reverse complement strand
CTGGCAATGTAGGTGCTCCGGACATCGGTGATGACAAGATAGGTAATCTACGTGTCGGCAAGAACGTTACCGAGAGCATTCGTATTACAGCGACTAAGGAGCCTCATGCGCATAGCAAGGCAGGTAACCCGGACACCGGTGATGACAAGATAGGTAACCCGCTTGACTTTGCCGGTCAAGCGTTGGTGGCACTAGCGCCTATGGCAGGAGTTACGGATCAGGCGTATCGACTCATTGCGAAAGAGATGGGTTGTTCGTTTGTTTATACAGAGATGATTTCGGATAAGGCGCTAGTATACGGAAATGAAAGAACCGAGAGTATGCTCAGAATTTCCGATACGGAGCGTCCCATTGCGGTTCAGTTGTTCGGGAGCGATCCCAAGATCATGGCTCGCGCAGCCAAGATCACACAAGAGCTGGCCTCGCCTGAGATCATTGATATCAATATGGGTTGTCCTACTTTGAAGATTGTGAGAAACGGGGAGGGCGCGGCCTTGATGCGGAATGTGCCTCTTGCCCGGGACATTGTGGAAGCCGTTGTTTCTGCGGTGAATGCCCCGGTCACAGTCAAGATGAGGATGGGCTGGAGCCGAGAGCTGATAAATGCAGTTGAACTTGCTGAGGCAGTTGAAGCAGCCGGTGCTGCTCTGGTGACAATCCATGGCCGAACCCGCGAACAGTTCTATTCCGGTACTGCTGACTGGGACATAATCAAGGATGTAAAGGAAGCTGTGTCAGTTCCCGTTATCGGTAATGGTGACATCCGCTCTCCACAGGATGCCAAGAGAATGCTTGTTGAAACAGGTTGTGACGGAGTAATGATTGGCAGGGCAGCCCTGGGCAATCCATGGCTGATTAGAGATACTATCGTATTCCTTAGTACAGGGACAGAGCTTCCGCCTCCTACGTATGAGGAACGAGCCTCCTTTGCCCTCAGGCACCTTGACATGCTTATTCAACTTATAGGTGAAAAAGCGGCAGTTCCCAAAATGAGGAAACATGCAGCATGGTATGTCCGAGGCATTCCGGGAGCCGCGTCGGCTCGTATTCGCATTAATGCGTCTAGAACAAGAGATGAAATGGCCCGTGCTTTGGAGGTTGCATTTCTTGATCCCCTTTGCTAGAATGGGTGTGTGCACAAATGTGTAAACACCGATCCGGTTAAGTCAGGACGCCGGCAGACAGCAGATAGGAGTCAGCAAATGGCAGCCGACAACCGGCAGTCAACAAACGGCAGCCGACAGGAGGTGGATTACTCTGGAGTTCGTGCGTATAGGAGAGAAGTTAATAGACAAGGGGCGCCTTCTGAATACTGTCGAGAGAATTCTTGATCTTAGATCTAACGGATTGTCACAGCAAGAGACCGCGGACAGAGTCGGTATAGACAGGGCTTTTGTTTCACGCCTGGAGAGTCTCGGCGAGATCCGTAAAGGCGGAAGAGTTGCTCTGGTCGGCTTCCCTGTAGGCAATAAGAATGACATCTCCCAAGTGGCCAGGGAAGAAGGCATAGATTTCGTGTTTCTCATGGATGATGAAGAGCGATGGAGATTTGTCCGAGAGAGATCCGGCCTTGAAGTCCTCAATGAGATAATGGCAATTATAAGCAAACTAAAAATCTATGATGTTGTAATCTTCATTGGCTCGGATATGAGGTGTAACCTTGTGGAATCAATCCTTGGGAACCGAGTGATAAGTGTTGTCATCGGCGCATCACCCATTAAGCAGGACGCGGAGATAAGTCCGGAGACCATCCGCAAAATCATTCGGGAAATTGTTGCGAATTAGCATAGAATCGTATTTTGGAATGGGGGCGGGGTCATTTGAAGCACGTAGTCGGTGTGAGCCTTGGTTCTGCAAAGCGAGATCACAAGGCGCAAATAACATTGCTCGGAGAGGAAATCACAGTTGAACGTCGCGGGACTAATGGCGATGTTCAGAAGGCAATAGAACTTATTCGCAGCCTCGACGGAAAGGTCGATGCCATAGGTTTAGGCGGAACGGATAGATGGTTTTTCATGGGGAACAAGCGGTACACTCTATGGGAAGCTGAGAGGATGGCCAAGACGGCAAAGAAGACTCCGGTCGCTGACGGGAGTATGCTGAAGGGAGTCATCGAACGTAGGGCTGTCGAGTATATCCGTGATGAGGATAAAATGCCGCTGGATGGCAAGAACGCGTTTGTCGTTTGTGCGCTGGACAGATACGGTATGGCTTCTGCCCTTGTTGAGTCCGGATGCAACTTGAAAATCGGCGATCTGGCGTTCGCCTTAGGAATTCCTGTGTTTCCAACGACTCTCTCTACCCTCAAAATTGTTGCCGATCTTTTAATGCCGGTGCTTGGTCATATGCCTATCAGTGTGCTCTACCCAACCGGTAAGAGTCAGGAACATGTCATGCCAAAGTTCACCTCCGTATATCAATGGGCGGATATTATCGGAGGTGATTGCCATTTCATTAAGAAGCACATGCCGGAAGACCTTTCGGGGAAAGTTATCATAACGAATACGGTGACAAGAGATGATGTTGAGGCTTTCAGGTCGCGAGGAGTCAAGACCCTTGTCGTGTCCACGCCTGAATTTAGCGGGAGGTCTTTTGCCACTAACGTGATTGATGCGGTGCTGGTAACCATTACAGGGCGTATGCCCGAGGATTTTACGCCCTCTGACTATTTGGATATTTTGACAAAGCTTGAATTTCGTCCCAGGGTCGAAGAGTTGCAATAGTCGCATATGATAACTCGGGTTTCCTACTGAATTCCGGCTGAGTCTTGACAACTTGAAGGTCAGAAGACATAATATTGGCATGCGACGAGGCGTCGCGCGATGGGCATAGTATCAAGCATAGCTAAGCTTGGCTACATCGCGCGATGCCAAGATGTACAAGGAAGATCTATTGATTAAGGAGGAATCAGAAGTATGGCGATGGCGCAGAAGGTAGTTCTGACCCTGGAAGGGCTCAAGAAGCTTGAAAAGGAACTGGAGCACCTTAAGACTACCAGGCGCCGCGAAGTTGCGGCAAGAATCAAGGATGCTAAGGCTTTTGGCGACATCACAGACAACTCCGAATACGAGGACGCCAAGAACGAGCAGGCATTTGTTGAAGGGCGTATCGCGCAACTCGAGATCATGCTGAGAAACGCCGAAGTCATTGATGAAGATGAACTCGACACAGATACTGTCCGCCTAGGGTCAAGAGTAAAGCTAAAGGACCTGACCGGAGGAGGGGTCTTTGAATATATAATTGTTGGTTCAGCGGAGGCTAATCCAACCAATTCCCGAATATCCAATGAGTCTCCTGTAGGCAAGGCAATTTTAGGCAAGCCGGTAGGTACTGTTGTAGATGTTTTTGCGCCTGTAGGGACTCTTAAGTTCCAGGTCCTAGAAATTTCGAGGTGATAAGATGAACTTGGAAAGTAACGGAGGGAACGAGGGAGAATTACATCAATCGCAGTTTGACAGCGAACATGTACGAGTTCGGATGCAGAAATTAGAAACCCTCCGGGCCAATGGTGTGGATCCTTTCGGAGCCAGATTTGAGCGGACCCATCTTAGTACGGAAATCATAGATGATTTTTCCAATCTTGACGGAAGTGTCGTGAGGATAGCGGGCCGGTTGATGGCAATGCGCAGTCACGGCAAGGCAACTTTTGCGGATATCCTGGATCTCTCCGGGCGTATACAAGTTTATGCCAAAGTTGATTCCCTGGGTGAGGATGCCTACGAGCTTCTTACATCCCTGGATATCGGGGACATCATAGGCGTAGTAGGCAAGGTGTTTCGCACCCGAAGGGGAGAAATAAGTGTTGAGATAGAAGAATTCACCCTTCTTTGCAAGGCCATTCGTCCCTTGCCTGAGAAGTGGCACGGCCTGGTTGATGTGGACCTTCGTTATAGGCACCGCTATCTTGACCTTATAGTCAATCCTGATGTGCGCCGAGTGTTCCTGCAGCGCACAGCTGTGCTCAAGGCGGTGAGGGAATTCCTTGATTCCCGAGGTTATATTGAAGTTGAGACTTCTTCTTTGCATTCCATTCCCGGAGGCGCAAGCGCCAGGCCTTTCATTACGCACCATAATGCCCTTGATATTGATCTTTATATGCGGATTGCTCTGGAACTTCATCTGAAGCGTTTGATAGTGGGCGGACTCGAGAAGGTGTACGAGCTTGGCCGTGTGTACAGAAATGAAGGTATATCCACTAAGCATAATCCCGAGTTTACCATGCTTGAGCTTTATGAGGCGTATGCGGATTACACAGATATGATGAATATTGCGGAAAACCTCATCCACTATGTAGCCACTAAGGTGCTGGGGACCCCGGTGGTAAAGTGCGGAGACGAAGAGGTGGATCTTACGCCTCCCTGGCCCAGGCTGACTATGGTTGATGCAGTATTGAAACATACAGGTGTGGACTTTACCAAGATTGAGACTGATGAGGATGCTCTTGAGGCTGCGGACTCCCTGGGGGTTGAAATAGGAAAGGATAGCTCACAGGGGGCTGTCTTGGCGGAGATTTATGATAAACTGGTCGAACCGGAATTAATAATGCCTACCTTTATTACAGACTATCCGATAGAGGTATCGCCGCTGGCCAGAAGGAGAAAGGACGACCCTCGTTACACGTATAGGTTTGAATTGATTATCGGCGGTCGGGAAATGGCTAATGCTTTCAGCGAGCTAAATGACCCGATTGACCAGAGGAAACGCTTCGCAGCGCAAGTCGCGCTCCGCGACAAGGGCGATGAAGAAGCTCATATGATGGATGAGGATTTCTTGCTTGCTCTTGAACATGGTATGCCGCCTACAGGAGGCATGGGCATAGGCATTGACAGATTGGTGATGCTTATTACTCATCAGGACTCGATCAGAGATGTAATTCTGTTTCCGACGATGCGCCCCAGAGCATAATCCGAGTAATCATAGATGGAATAAGCCTGATGCTGCGGTTCTCTTGTTTTGATCCTGACCCTGCTTGCTCCTGGCTTGCTTTTGGCGCCCTTGACTTGGAGAGGCAGGATGTGCTAGGATCGGAGCGAGGAAGAGCAAAAGGAAATCTTGAGGTGGGGACGTAGCTCAGTTGGGAGAGCGCGTGAATCGCACTCACGAGGTCGGGAGTTCGAATCTCCTCGTCTCCACCAGATAATCTACTATCTCCAGACCCTAGCACATAGAAAACTCCTCTCATCTTTACGGCTTGTTCTTGCCGTTCGGCGGATGCCGGTATGTATTCCTTCATTGTGGATTCAAGGAAACAGAGCTCCCCCTTAGTAGCAATCGTGAAATAGCCACCACCCGTAAAACGACAGTAATCGTCTTCCTACTGTGTGCTTTGCTACCGCATCTTGCGAAGCCACATCTTAGGTGGCTGAAAATCAACCATAAATCCTTTTTGCCGTATGGTTTTCTACAACCTTCCACCGAGCAATTGCCCAGATGGTTGATAGGTAATCGACCACCTTCGGGCTTGTTGATGGTCGATTTTCAACCATATTTTTCGGAGCGACGGCTTGCGTGGCCGGAAATCGACCATCCCGAGGCTTATTGGTGGTAGATTATCAACCACCATCATGCCTCAAGCGGGTAGAATATAGAACACCTCACCATAGAGAATCCCTTCACTTGAGGCTTGTGGACACAAAATCGACCACATTTTTTGGGAAAGGTGGGCGAAAACCTGCCACCTTTTCCAAAAAAGTGGTAGAAAACCTTCCACCTGAGCCTCAAAGAGCTATCAAAATCCCTCTTCAGCCTAGAAATGTGGTCGAAAAACATACACGTTTGCCATTGGGGGTGGTCGAGAACCTACCACTTATCGGCTTTTTGCTGCGAAAATCCAAAAAGGTGGTTGAAATTGAAGCAGCGTTTTGAAAAAAGTGGTCGGTAATCGACCATGTTCGTGTTAACCGACGTGATCCCTAAGAGTTGGACAGGGTATTTCGCTAGGCAACTTGTTGGGTTTGAGTCCGATATTGTGTCAGACTGTAGTCTTGCACTTATTGGAATCATGTCATGAGTATGTTAAAGTACATACGAAGACCGATTTAGTCTGCTAGCTGTAGAAATCGGTGCAAAAGATAGCGTTGCCGTTAATCGATAAGCCCTTTATATCTTCGGGTCAGAGCAGGAGAAAAGCGTTTGGAGGGGAGCTCTTATGCAGGATTTCGAGAAACTCGGCGTGTTTTACCTTGGAAAGGCTTATGATCCTGAGCACGGCAAGCTCCTGGATGACTTGGTTCTTTACAAGTCGAAAGATCTGACAACTCATGCAGTCATCATTGGCATGACGGGAAGCGGCAAGACCGGACTGGGCATTGGGATCCTGGAAGAGGCTGCTATAGACCGTATCCCGGTGATTGCTATTGACCCAAAGGGTGACTTGGGCAACATGGCTCTGACTTTCCCCGATTTGCGTCCGGAAGACTTCCGTCCTTGGATAAACCTCCATGAAGCCGCAAACAAAGGGTATACCCCGGACGACTATGCCGTAGCGCAAGCAGAATTGTGGCAGAAAGGATTGAAGGATTGGGGCCAGAGCGGAAAACGCATTGAGAAGCTCCTGGATGCAGTGAATATTACCGTCTATACGCCGGGTAGCTCTGCCGGCCCCGGTGTTTCCGCCCTGCGTTCTTTTGACGCTCCTCCGTCCCGGTTGCAAGAGGACCGGGACGCATACCGCGATCGTGTACATGCTACTGCCACAGGTTTGCTAGCTCTGCTGGGTATAGATGCGGATCCACTTACAAGCCGGGAGCATATCTTAATCTCCGGCATTCTGGAGAGTTACTGGAATCTGGGGCAAAACTTAGGCCTCCCTGAACTGATCATGGCAATACAAACTCCGCCCATGGACAAGGTGGGCGTAATGGATCTGGAGAGTTTCTACCCGGCCAAAGACCGCTTCGCTCTGGCTATGAGGCTTAACAGCTTGCTGGCTTCTCCCAGCTTCAAGGCGTGGCTGGAGGGTGAACCCCTGGATGTCAACAGTTTCTTGTATACTAAAGACGGCAAACCGCGTGTTTCCATCTTTTCTATTGCTCACCTTTCTGACAGCGAGCGCATGTTTTTCGTGACCATGCTCTTAAATGAGATACTGGCTTGGGTACGCACTCAGCCCGGAACCGGTAGTCTTCGAGCCATCCTATATATGGATGAGCTTTTCGGCTATCTTCCTCCTACTGCAAACCCACCGTCGAAGACTCCGCTTCTGACCCTTCTCAAACAAGCCAGGGCCTACGGGTTGGGACTGGTCCTGGCAACTCAGAACCCGGTTGATCTCGATTACAAGGCCCTTTCCAATGCCGGAACATGGTTTATCGGCAGGCTTCAGACCGAGCGTGACAAGGCGCGGGTTCTAGCCGGGCTGGAAGGGGCGGCAGCCGGGGGTCTATTTGACCGCCGCAAGACAGAGCAGATCCTGGCGGGTCTCGGGAAGCGTTTGTTTTACCTGCATAGCGTTCATGAAGACGAACCCGTGATTTTCCAGACGAGGTGGGTCCTTTCCTACCTGGCCGGTCCGCTGACAAGAGACCAGATAGCTGCATTGCCGTCAAAGCGTCCTGTTGCCCCGTTGGGGGAGACGGATGATATTTCGTTTGTCGAGACGCCTGTCGAGACGCCTGTACAGACTGTCGGTGTCAAGGTACCGCAAACCAAATTCCAAGAGGCCGGCGCCGTACCCCCGGTGCTTTCGCCAAAGATCCGACAGGTTTACCTGCCGCCGACAGGCCGCGTCATGGGTGACCTGGTGTATGTACCTTCTGTTATAGGTGTGGCTGATGTGCAGTATACCAATGCCAAGCACGGGGTAGCCACATCTCAACGTCATGTTTTCTTGGCGCCTCTTTACGAGGGGCTGGTTGCGCTGGACTGGAAGGAATCTAAGCCTCTAGATCTGGATCTTAGTGACCTGGAGGCTTCGCCCCTTGAGGGAGCGGTTTTCGCGAATTATCCGCAGTCGGCTGCAGATCCAAGTAGTTACGAGAGATGGAAGAAGCTGTTCAGTCAGTTTTTGCGCGCTGAGGCGCCTCTGAAGCTCTTCTCCAGTCCGACCCTGAAAGTAGTGTCTGAACCCGGTGAAGATGAACGAGAGTTTCGTATCCGCCTTCAGCATTTAGGACACGAGCGCCGCGACGAGGCCATAGAAACCCTCAGGAAGAAATATGCCTCGAAGATGGCGACACTTGAGGATCGTCAAAGGCGAGCTAGACAAGCTTTGGAGAGACAGACTTCCCGAGCTCAGCAAAAGAAGCTGGATGCTGCAATTTCCACAGGCACCGCATTGCTAGGCGTTCTTCTTGGGCGTAAGTCCATCAGCTCCACCTCGCTTTCCCGGGTCGGCACAGCTGTTCGAAGCGCAAGCCGGGCGCGGCAGAGCGGCGACGGCATTAGCCAAGCTGAGGAGACTTTACAGTCTGTAGAGGCTCAACTCGGAGAGCTGGAGTCACAACTCCAGCAGGAATTGGAAAGGGTTGCAGAAATCTACAACCCTCTAGACCGAAAACTGGAGGAAGTCAGCATCCGCGCAACGTCTGCCAACATAACTGTGCACCTAGTAGGCCTGGCATGGTGTCCGTCTGCCAGGGGAGACGACTGACATCAGTCTTTTCCACGGGGCGGAGATGTCGGGGATCTTCGCTCAAAAGGCACAGGTACGTATTGAACAGAAGGCCTGCGCTGGGCAGGTTGTGGGTAGAGCTCCATAAGTCGATATACCTCGCCCGGCATCTCGTTGCAGACAGCGAGTCCCATATCTCGCAGCATTCGGCAAGTAATAGGATAATCGTGAGTCCATCTGCCTTCCGTTAAGGTTCTTGCAATGTCTTGTGCTTGGTCTTCGGGGAATTTTGCCAGCAGCAAATGATAGACGCTTTCATAGACTTGCACCATGGCTTTGGCTGCCATATCGCCCAGTATAAGCGTGGTGTCATCCAGCGAGTTCTTGTCCTTTTGCTCAATAGCCCTGAGGATGGATACTGCAGGATAATTTCCAAGTTGGGGGTCTATGGGTCCTAGGACTGCATGTTCATCCATGATAATCTCGTCCGCTGCAAGCGCCAGAAGCGTACCGCCTGACATTGCGTAGTGCGGCACAAATACTGTAACTTTCGCTTCATGGCTTGCCAACGCCCTTGCAATCTGCTCAGCAGCTAATACCAGACCGCCGGGTGTATGGAGTATGATGTCGATGGGGATATCGTTCGGGGTGCGTCTTATCGCTCTTAGGACTTGCTCTGAGTCTTCAATGTCAATGTGTCGTGAGATAGGGATTCCTAAGAAACTAAACGCTTCCATCCTATGGATCATTGAAATAACCCGCGAGCCCCTTTTCTGCGACAGAGTATTTAGAAGTCTTACCCGAGCGGATTCTGTTCGCCTTTTGTCGAGCAGAGGCGAGAGAAGGCTTGACGCGATTAGAATCAGCCACAAGATACTGAATAAGGAACCGGTCATGTCAGTTGTCCTCCTCTGAATTGATTACGAAATCTATTGTGCTTTCGTAGCTTGAGAAAGTTTTCCCATAATTTCAGTTTATCCAAAAGATAGCGCATATTCAAGGCGAATATGACGGTTTCTTGCTTCCTGTTCAATATTGCCTCGAAATGACACTGGGCCCATCATGTGCTTGATAATGGTCTTGATAGGGTATAAATTAGATTCAGTGTTCGGCGTCAAAGCGTAGATACATATATCATGGAGGGTCTGCTGATGAAATCTGACTTCAACTTTGACAGAGCAGTTGAGCGTCGTGGTACAAACTCCGTCAAATGGGACATGCGAGATGACGATGTAATTCCCATGTGGGTTGCGGATATGGATTTTGAGTCCCCACGTGAAGTGCGAGATGCCATCGTAGAAAGAGCCAGGCACGGAGTCTACGGCTACACCATTGAATCCGCGGGTCTCCTCAAGGCAGTGGGAGATTGGGTCGGTCGAAGACATAACTGGACTATAGAGCAAGAATGGATAGCATTCACTCCCGGAGTCATGCCGGGAATACGAGGGCTTCTTCAAGTTCTTACCCGTCCGGGAGACAAGGTTATCCTTCAATCCCCTGTTTATCCTCCGTTCTTCAGCGTGATTAGAGACAGTGGCTGCCATGTGCTGAATAATCAGCTGAAGTATGAACACAGTCGTTATACAATGGATTTCGTTGATCTTGAAGAGAAGGCAAAGGAGCCAAGGACGAAGGCTTTAATTCTCTGTAGTCCCCATAATCCTGTGGGGAGGGTTTGGACCAGGGACGAGCTGACCATGTTAGGCAATATTTGCCTGGAGCACGGAGTTGTCATGATTTCAGATGAAATCCATTCTGATCTGGTTTATAAGGAGTACAAGCATATCCCCTTAGCTTCTATTTGTGATGAATTCAGAGAGAATAGTATTACGTGTATGGCGCCCAGCAAGACTTTTAATCTGGCCGGGTTGAAAACAGCGTGCCTGGTAATACCGGATTCGGAGGTCCGCAGGGAGTTCAGAAGCTTGATCCTGCCGAAACAGGCGACAATTTTCGGAGGCATAGCAGCTGAAGCTGCATATACTTGGGGAGGTAAATGGTTGGATGCGCTGCTTGATTACCTACAGGGTAATCGGCAGTTCCTAACAGGATATTTGAAAGAAAACATCCCGCAGATTGAGGGAGTTGAAGCTGAAGGCACGTACTTGGTCTGGTTGGATTGCAGGAAACTTGGTATGGATAATGAAGGTTTAGAACGGTTCATGTTGGACAAGGCCAGGCTTTGGGTTAACCAGGGTTATTCCTTTGGGAGCGGTGGAGACGGCTTTATCAGAATGAATATTGGTTGTCCTCGTTCCATCCTGGAGAAGGCTCTCATGAGATTGCATGGTGCAATCTACAATCTCTAGCAGGTAACGAGACTGCCGGAAGCGAGACTTCGAACACAAACTCAGGCCCGGTATGAGCCAAGACTACAATAGAACTACAATTCTCGCCTTGTTTTAGCACTCTCACTGTAGTAAAATAACAAGGGGAAGTTTAATTCCAATGGAGGGACCGCAAAGATGGGGAACCAGTCAGCAGTTGAAGCTAAGAGGGCTGTCGCAGAGAAGTTCAGAGGCGGCGTAATTATGGATGTTACCACTTCAGAGCAGGCAAGAGTAGCGGAAGATGCCGGTGCCGTTGCAGTGATGGCACTGGAGAGAGTGCCTGCTGACATAAGGGCTCATGGTGGGATTGCACGGATGTCCAATCCGGACATAATTCATTCCATTATGGAAGCTGTGAAAATCCCTGTCATGGCTAAGTGTCGTATAGGGCACTTTGTCGAAGCCCAAATACTGGAGGTCCTTGGAGCAGATTTTATAGACGAAAGCGAAGTCTTAACCCCTGCCGATGAAGAGCATCACATAGATAAGCACCAGTTCAAAGTCCCTTTTGTGTGTGGATGTCGTAATCTGGGTGAAGCCCTTCGCCGTATCGCGGAAGGGGCATCTATGATGCGCACAAAGGGTGAGGCAGGGACAGGGGATATTGTCGAAGCTGTCCGACATATGAGGCGTGTCGAGAGCGAGATTCGTAGACTAGCCGGGATGCGCGAAGATGAACTCATGGCAATTGCCAGGGATATGCAGGCTCCATACGAGTTGGTTACATGGGTAGCCAAAGAAGGCAGGCTCCCTGTGGTGAATTTCGCTGCCGGCGGGGTTGCCACTCCGGCGGACGCAGCACTCATGATGCAGTTGGGTGCAGAAGGAGTATTTGTCGGATCAGGGATATTCAAGTCTGATGATCCGCCTGCACGAGCCAGGGCAATTGTTGAAGCTACGACTAACTTTGACAAGCCTGATGTCCTTTTGAGGGTGTCGAAAGGTCTTGGGAAGCCAATGGAGGGAATGGCCGCAGCAACCCTCACAGACGAGGAGAAACTGCAAACCAGGGGCTGGTAGACTATTATTGGATAAGCCCTTGGATTACAAATTCTAAGGGGGAGGGCATAGTCGGTGTACAATATTGTCAGAGCCATTGACCCGGAAGTTGCTGATGCGTTGCAGGCCGAAACAGAACGCCAGAGGGGTAATATTGAGTTGATAGCCTCTGAAAACTTCACCAGTAGGGCAGTCATGGAGGCGCAGGGGTCAACTGCAACTAACAAGTATGCAGAAGGCTACCCTGGTAGGCGCTATTATGGCGGATGTGAGTTTGTCGATGTTGTGGAGAGCCTTGCGATAGAGAGAGCGAAAGCCCTGTTTGGTGCAGATCATGCCAATGTTCAGCCTCACTCAGGGGCGCAAGCGAATACGGCTGTCTATTTTGCCATGCTTACGCCTGGGGACACTGTCCTCGGAATGAATCTGTCCCATGGCGGACATCTTACCCATGGACACCCGATAAACCTATCAGGTAAGTACTTCAATTTCATTCCTTACGGAGTGACTAAAGAGACGGAAACCATTGACTATGACGCCCTTCTGAATCTTGCCAAAGAGCACAAGCCAAAGATGATTGTGGCAGGCGCCAGTGCGTATCCTCGAATTATTGATTTCCCTAGAATACGCCGGATAGCTGACGAAGTAGGCGCTCTTGTGATGGTGGACATGGCGCACATTGCAGGCCTTGTAGCCACAGGCCTTCACCCTAATCCCGTTCCTTACGCTGAGTTTGTTACCACTACAACTCATAAGACGCTCCGTGGCCCGAGAGGCGGGTTAATCCTGTGTCAGGAGCAGTTCGCAAAGAAGACTGATCAAGCTGTATTCCCTGGGACTCAAGGAGGTCCTCTGATGCACGTGATTGCAGGCAAGGCTGTCGCTCTTAAAGAAGCTGCTTCGCCTGAGTTCAAAGCCTACCAGGCACAGGTAGTGAAGAATGCGAAAGTCTTTGCTGAGGCACTCATGAACCGTGGTTTTCGAGTCATCTCAGGAGGCACTGACAACCACTTGATGTTGGTAAGCGTCAGGGAGCACGGATTGACCGGGCTCAAGGCTGAGAGGCTTCTTGATAGCTGCGCAATTACTGTAAACAAGAACACAATCCCGTTTGATCCTGAGAAGCCTTTCATAACCAGTGGGCTCCGGATCGGAACCCCTGCCGTGACAACAAGAGGTATGAAAGAAGCCGAAATGCTTGAGATATCAGGGATTATTGCGGATGTCCTTGATAACCCTGATGATGAAAGCGTCCTGAAAAGCGCTAAGCGGAAAGTGGAGAACCTGACTAAACGCTTCCCACTGTATCCTGAATTGATATAAGAACAACTACTTACGTCACAATACCTGACTATCCTGTAGTATCAGGGTAGTCAGGTATTTCTCTTGTCTCTCCTGTGAAGAGATCCACAACTCTTGATTTGTCGAAATCAGGATGAGGATTACGTTCATAAACATAGACTTTGGTTCCATCTACGTCCAGCGTTATTTTGCCATTACGACGTGTGAGTGAAGCGGACAGTCCGTCCACCAGTTTCAAGAGGCGTAGCATAGGCCTCAAGTGGTTAGGAAAATCAGCAGGAAGCTGACTTTCCGGATGATGATGGTACTTAATTAGCCAGATGACGTCATCTTCGCGTTGGTAAAAGTGAGCTGCTATGTCTGCGCTCCTTTCAGCATGGGCACAGCTTTCTTCAAACTCATCCAGGGGGTCTACAATCTGTCCGATTTCGAATTGGGGTTGGGATTTACCCAAGTCGTGAAAGATAATGCTCTGGACTAACACATCCTTACTGATTCCAAGGAGCGACATAATACCCTTGTTGTTAAGATCTGCAAGCACTTTAAGGGCATTTACTACGTGTTTATAACCTCCGTCGGCAATAACCTCAGTGATTGTGATCTGTCCATTGTCAGGATCATAGACATCTCTATATTCCGGCGTATTCTTCAGTTTATGCTCGACTCTGGAATTGGGCAGAGTCAAAGCGAAGGCGCGATCCAATTCATCCCTGGAGGACAGGAGTTGAGATCGCATTTCCTCTTGCCCGGTAATATCCTGAAATGTTTGAATCACACCCACTACATTACCGTTGTCCAGCATCGGGACATAGTTTACAGAGAATATGCGCCCATCTGCCAGCGGACTCATTACGCCAAAGCGTGGTTTCCCTGTCTTCATAACCTCAAATACCGGCGACCCGCCCCTTGTCTTGACTACTGCTTTACTTCCTATTCTCTCAGAGGCTTTGGCGCCGAGAAGTTCTTCAGCAGCGCGATTATACTCACGGATTATCAAGTCCTTATCTATCATGATAAGGCCTTCGTTTATGGATTGAAGGATCGTGCTGGAACGTTTCTCGTGCTCTTGTTGATGCCTTACTGTGTCTAAAGCCTCGGCTATTCCTTTCAATACGGAACGCAGAGGCAAGATTCCGACTAAGCGGTCATTCTCAAGCACCGGAAGCTCTTTGAGTTCTGTCTCTAGAAAAACAGATATCGCGGAATCTAGGTGGGTTTCCGGAGAAATGCAGGGGACGCCTTCTTTCAGGGTCATTAGGTCTTTCGCTTTAATACTGCGCTTATCTGCTTCAATTATGAAGTCTGGTGTAAGATCCAGAGAATCTTTGTAAATAGCGCCAAGGAGTATGTTATCAGATGATACGACATAGGTTACTTCACGCTTTGCCAGAATACCGGCGACTACATGGATACCGGCTGTAGGACTGACGCTTTCAGACTTGAGCAGGGAAGCCCGGCTCACTTTAATGCTGTTACTCGTGGCTATTCACCTGCCGTTTCATATAGCTGTAGAAAAAGGCAAAGCACACTCCCGCGAAACGAATACCAGCGATAATCCACAGTGAAAACCTAATTGTTATGATAACATACACTAAATGCAAAGTAAATCCAATAAATGCCTGAGCATAGGATTTGCAAACTTGGAGGTGCATTAGTATACCGAATATGCTAGAATAACTTATGTGTGTATTTAAATGTGCCTTCAGATGAGTAGGAACACACTGAAGGTTGGATAGTAAAGATATTGACGCACATGTGAGGGGGACAGGCTATGGCAGAACTTTTAGAGATTCGCTGGCACGGAAGAGGCGGCCAAGGCGCGAAAACTGCAGCCATCCTACTGGGAGAAGCAGTTTCGGCTTCGGGCAAATACATTCAGGCCTTTCCTGAGTATGGCCCTGAGCGGATGGGCGCGCCGGTGCTCGCATTCAACCGCATTAGTGATGAGCCTATCAGGCTACATTGTCAGGTGGCAAATCCTGCAATGGTTGTTGTTCTTGATTCAACCTTGCTGGGGAAAGCAGACGTAACTGCGGGAGTGCCGGAAGATGGATTGTACATTATTAACACCAACTTATCACCTAAAGAGATGAGAAAACAATTGGGTTTAACCGGCGGTAAGGTTTATACCCTCGACGCAACACAGATATCAATGGAGACTATAGGCAGGGCTATTCCCAATACTCCGATGATGGGAGCCCTAATTAGAACGACCGGTCTGTTGACAATTGATGAGTTCGTGAGAAATACCAGAGAGAGGCTTGAAGCCAAGTTCCGCCCTGATATAGTCGAGAAGAATATTCAAGCTATTGAAAGGGCTTACCAGGAGGTGCAAGGGGAGGAATGAGTGCCGCAGAGAAGGGATGGAAAGATGTTCCCAGGGGCGGGCTAATCCTTGAAGCCGGAAACGCCAAGGAGTATGAAACCGGAGACTGGAGAACATATAAGCCCGTCTGGGATAAAGAGAAGTGCAGTAATTGCATGATGTGCTGGATTTTCTGTCCGGACGCGTCAATTGTTGTGAGCGAAGGCGAAGTATCCGGGATTGACTACAAACACTGCAAGGGTTGTGGGATATGCGCTCACGAATGCCCCAGGAAATGTATAGAGATGATACTGGATACAGGAGAGAACGGGGAGGCTGGTGCAGGTGAATAAAAGAGTTGCGATTACCGGTAATGAAGCGGTAGCAGAGGCTATGCGCCAGATTAATCCTGATGTTGTGGCAGCCTACCCAATTACCCCTGCGACTGAAATCGTCCAGATCTTTGCTGATTCTGTATCCAACGGCAAAGTTGATACAGAATTTGTTACCGTAGAGAGTGAACATTCTGCGATGAGCGCGACAATTGGCGCGTCAGCCGCAGGCGCCAGGGCGATGACTGCTACATCTTCACAGGGGCTTGCCCTTATGTGGGAGATGCTATATATCGCTGCCGGGCTTAGACTTCCGATAGTAGCTCCTATTGTAAACAGAGCGCTGTCAGCCCCGATTAATATCCATTGCGATCACAGTGACACAATGGGGGCTCGGGATTCAGGATGGATACAGATATACTCAGAAGATGCTCAAGAAGCTTATGATAACCTCATCCAGGCTATGCGCATTGCGGAACACCCTGATGTGCTTCTACCGACCATGGTGACGATGGACGGTTTCATTGTCAGCCATGGGATGGGTAACGCTGAGCTCCTTCCAGACGATGTGGTGAAGAAGTTCGTAGGCGAGTATGAACCCGAGCATTATCTCTTGGATGTAGAAAACCCCATCACTGTGGGAGCCTTGGACTTCTCCGACTGGTATTTTGAGCATCGTCGCCAACTGGCGGATGCCCATACCAGGGTGCAAGACGTTGTGCTCCAAGTGGCTAAGGAGTTTAAGGAGATTTCAGGCAGAGAATATAAGTTATTCGACGCATACAGACTGGACGACGCCGAAGTCGCAATTGTGGTTGTCAACTCCGCAGCAGGGACTGCTAAGACAGTGGTAGATCAGCTGAGAGAAAAAGGCCTTAAAGTCGGACTTCTTAAGATTCGCCTCTTCAGGCCATTCCCTCACAAGGAAATTGCTGAGGCTCTGTCCGGTCTGAAAGCCATAGCTGTCCTTGATCGAGCTGACAGCTTGTCTCTAATGGGAGGCCCGCTGTACATCGATCTTCGCGCTGCGATGTATAATTCACCCGGCCCAAGGGTGAATATGGTGAACTACATCTACGGTCTCGGAGGGCGAGACATTAATATGGAACAGATAGCCGGGGTATATGATGACCTTATGGAAATCGCTAAAACAGGTAAAATAACGGAGCCTGTGACATACCTCGGAGTCAGGGAATAGGAGGCGGCATATATGGCAAGTCTAAAGGAACTCGCAATGAAGGAAGAACTCCTGTGCGGCGGACATCGCGCATGCGCAGGCTGCGCCGCCCCTATCGCCATCAGACAGGCGTTAATGGCGGTCAACACGGATGTTGTGGTTGGATGCGCTACCGGCTGTCTTGAAGTTACCACGACAATCTACCCATTTACAGCGTGGAACGTGCCATTCATCCATAACGCGTTTGAGAACTCAGCTGCTACTGTCAGCGGCGTAGAAACCGCTTACAGGGCACTGAAGAAGAAGGGTAAGGTAACCAGGGACATCCAGTTTATAGCCTTAGGTGGCGACGGAGGCACATACGACATCGGACTTCAGTCCCTGTCCGGCGCTATGGAGCGGGGACATGACATGGTCTATATTTGCTACGACAACCAGGCGTACATGAATACAGGAATACAGCGTTCCAGCGCGACCCCGAAGGGCGCGTCGACCACGACAAGTCCTGCAGGATCCGCTATTCCCAGCGGTAAGAAGCAGATCCGGAAGGACCTTACAGAGATAATGGCTGCGCACCACATTCCGTATGCAGCCCAGGCTGCGCCTAGCAACTGGAAGGACTTCCTTAGAAAGGTAGAGAAGGCCTTGGCAGTTGAAGGCCCGGCATTTATCAACGTGCTGGCGCCTTGTAGATTGGGATGGCGCTTCGACCCTGCTGAAACCATAGACTTGATGCGTCTGGCGGTAGCTACTTGTTTCTGGCCGCTCTATGAAATAGAAGACGGTGTGGTTACAGTCAATCACAAGCCCAGGAACAAGAAGCCGGTCAGCGAATGGCTGAAGAAACAGGGGAGATTCCGTCACCTGTTCGCTCCCGGAAATGAGGCTATGCTTGAGGAGATTCAGGAAGATGTAGATCGCAACTGGAATAG
>DGZL01000168.1:679-4095 GCA_002398515.1 Firmicutes bacterium UBA4981 | reverse complement strand
AGTTGGGGTTGACATGGCCACTAGAAGATGACTTGACTGAAGATCGTCTGGCAGCTTTGCTCTCTCCAGAGAAATCCCAGCTGATCGGGCATGAACTACCGGATAAGGTTAAGCTCTAAAGAGACTACGCATGTACGAGAATACCGTCAAATCCAAGCCTTTGTTCCATGACAAAGCGCCCTGCCCTGCGGCACCAAGTGACTGCAGGATATCAACGGCCCATGCAGTCATGTTCTCGGGGCCGAGCGCTAGAATAGTGGTTATGGCGTGGGACTTGTGGTCAGTGGACAGAGGATAATTGCCGTTGTCACTATTTTATGCGGTACTCCTTGACCCCCTGCTCATATAGATCGTTGCCGTCCGCATCATTGACCACTACTACAGGAAAATCCTCCACAGTGAGTCTCCTGATGGCCTCAGGCCCAAGATCTTCGTACGCTACAAGTTCAGCTGCCTTCACACATTTGGATAGAAGCGCTCCTGCCCCGCCTATGGCGGCGAAATAGACCGCATTCCACTTCACCATGGCATTCCGGACAGAGTCGGATCTTCGCCCTTTGCCGATCATGCCTTTGAGGCCGTTCTCCATTAGAATCGGTGCATAAGGATCCATCCGGCCGCTGGTGGTCGGTCCGGCTGATCCAATAGCCATCCCCGGCTTCGCAGGACAAGGTCCGACATAATATATTACTTGTCCTCGTATTTCCATGGGCAACTCTTCGCCCTTCTCAATAAGAGCTACCAATCTCTTATGCGCGGCATCACGCGCAGTATAAATCACTCCTGATATCAGGACATTATCTCCTGCTTTAAGCGTTTTTATTGCGTCATCACTCAACGGAGTGTTGATTCTTCTAGCCATATGATTCGCGCCTCCTGTGGCCTCATAATTATCAAACAGCGTTTACAGAATAACGCTTTCGTGCGGACCGACGTGGCAGTTGAGGTTTACCGATACCGGAAGGCTCGCGATGTGACACGGCGCAAATTCGATATTCACGCCGAGAGCAGTGGTTCTTCCTCCGAAACCTTGCGGCCCTATGCCGAGCTTGTTGATTTCCTCAAGAAGCTCCGCCTCGAGTTTGGCGTACATAGGATGAGAGTTATGAGAACCTACAGACCGAAGCAAGGCCTTCTTAGCGAGCACCGCAACCCTGTCAAATGTGCCTCCTATTCCAACTCCGACCACTACCGGAGGACACGGGTTAGGGCCTGCCTTTGCCACCTGCTCGACTACAAATTGCTTTATACCTTCCACTCCGGCAGCAGGTGTAAGCATGCGAAGCCCGCTCATGTTTTCAGCGCCTCCGCCCTTGGCAGCAACTGTAATCTTTACGTCCCGGCCAGGCACTATATCCACATATATGAATGCCGGGGTATTATCACCGGTATTCACCCTTTCAAAGAGCGGGTCAGTAACCACTGACTTTCGAAGATATCCGTCTCTGTATCCCTGTCTGACACCTTCGTTTATCGCATCATATAATTCCCCTCCTGCAAACCTCACATCCTGGCCTGCCTCGACAAATACCATTGCGACTCCGGTGTCCTGGCATGCAGCCAAACACTCTTCCCTGGCTATCCTATGGTTTTCCAGGATACGAGCTAAGACCTCCCTTCCGACACCGGACTCTTCCGTCTCAAGAGCCTTCTTGAGAGCTTGAATACTACCGTTAGGCACATTATAGTTTGCGCTGATGCACATTCGCCTGACAGCTTTAGTTATCTCAGATACATCCAACTCCCTTGCAGGCTTTCCCAATCGAATCATCCTCTCCTGTCTGTTTGATACATGTCAATTCTTATCAGATTCCGGTGAATAGGGTGCGGCTTTGAGGTCGCTTTGAGAAAACCTTTTTCTCCCTCCAGAATTCGGTGAGGCCCCGTAAATCCCCGGGCAGCCATCAAAGCAGCAAGCAAACCGCTATGGGTAGCCCTGCCAGGATGTAGAGGCTTTGACAAAGCTCCGTCCTCTAGGAATTGCCACAAGCCTGCAGCCTGTGTCCCGGCGTTTCCAAGCGCCCAGGACATAGCATTCTCATCCAAATTCAGTAGCTTCCCGGCTGCTGCTGCCGCTCCGAAAACTCCGCAAGTACCCCGTGGTGTGCCATGTTTCATAGTGGGCCTCCCCTGCCGCCTCACCAATCCTTACACCGGCCTCATATCCGACAACTATCGCAGTCAGCAAGTCCAATCCCGAGACACGCATCTTCTCACCCAGGGCAAACACAGCTGGAATTACCACAGCACCCGGGTGGAACATGGAGCCTCTGTGGACATCGTCTAATTCAAGCATGAGTTCTTGGGCTTCCAATTTCAACCCGGAATAGTCTTTACCAAGCTGGGCTGTGGTGAAGATCTTCATGGCATTCCCGAGTTCTGCGCCACATCCCTTAAAGCTGAGGATAATATCGAGGAATTCCTGTTCAGGTACGTAGTCAAACTCAAAATTAGGAACCCCCACCCCGGACTTATCCCCTGGATTGCTTCGGGTCATGGTAGACGCTGTCAGCGCAAGTCGACTGGACACGCAACATGCTTGGGGTTAGCAAAATGGACTATTCCCAAGTACTCCTTACTGTCTCAACCAACTTAGCAGTCCGCGCCCTGATTGCCTCGGGTGATACTTCGACCCTTGCAACGCCTGAAGACTCTGCAGCTTGTGCTACTTTAGCAGCCACAGCAGGCGCGACTCTCCCATCGAACGGTCCTGGAATTATATAATCAGCATTCAGCTCTTCATCGGTGATGATGTCGCTTATTGCATACACTGCAGCTAATTTCATGTCCTCATTGATAGCCTTCGCTCTCGCGTCAAGCGCGCCTCTGAAAATACCCGGGAAGGCCAGCACGTTATTGATTTGGTTCGGGAAGTCGGACCGTCCTGTAGCAATAACCTTTGCTCCTGCTGCCTTAGCCTCATCAGGCATGATCTCAGGAACAGGATTTGCCATTGCGAATACTATGGCATCCTTGGCCATACCGGCTACCATCTCGCGAGTAAGACATCCGGCCACTGAAACGCCGATGAAGACGTCTGCACCTTTGATCACGTCTGCGAGCTGTCCTTGGAGTTTGTGTGGATTGGTGACTTTTGCGATCCCTTCCTTGTAAGGGTTCATGCGGTAGGTCCTATCCTCGAAGATCGCGCCTTTAGAATCGCATAGCACGACATCCTTGACACCAAGGGTCATAAGTAGTCTCGTAACTGCAATTCCCGCTGCGCCGGCGCCGTTTACTATTACACGAACTTCTGACTCGCTCTTTGAGACTAATTTCAGTGCATTGACCATAGCAGCGCATGAGACGATTGCAGTTCCATGCTGGTCGTCGTGGAAGACCGGTATGTTCAACATGTCCTTGAGCTTGGCTTCAATTTCGAAACACGCCGGAGCTGAAATATCCTCCAGGTTTAT
>DGZL01000168.1:0-379 GCA_002398515.1 Firmicutes bacterium UBA4981 | reverse complement strand
GCGAAGGTTTTGAACAGAACCGCTTTGCCTTCCATTACAGGCATGCCTGCAGCCGGTCCAATGTCGCCCAGTCCCAAAACTGCAGTGCCGTTGGTGACTACTGCTACCATGTTTCCTTTGCAAGTGTACTCGTACACTTTGTCAGGACAGGCATGGATCTCCTTACATGGCTCCGCCACGCCCGGAGTATAAGCGAGACTGAGATCTTGTTTGTTCCTAAGAGGAGTCTTGCTTACGACCTCTATCTTACCCCTATGAGTCCTATGCATCTCGAGAGCTTGTTCCTTCAGTGTCACGTTGGCTCCTCCTTCCGGGTTTTACAAAGTGCTTTCCTATGTGAGTCTCCAGTAACGATGCAGTAAGATTCGAATCCTTGTCT
>DGZL01000132.1:58477-63787 GCA_002398515.1 Firmicutes bacterium UBA4981 | reverse complement strand
GCTGCCCGCATAGCCACAATCTCGCTGGAAGCAGAAAGAGTGCTGTAACAAAGGAGAATTCCAAGGAGTGTAGACATGGGAAGCGCTAAGGCAACGACACGTGGAAGCCCGAGGATAAACAAGCGAGCAATAGTCCCTAAGCCGACACTTCCGTCCACGAGCAATCGCGCCAGCATGAAGAGGAGGTCAGCAGCGACAAAGATCAAAGTGAAAGCAATGACTGCGAATAGAACAGGCCCAAGTAGTTCCTTGTAGGTGTACCGCTCAAGGCATTTCAAAATGCAAACCGCTCCCCGAAGTAATACTTCCTCGCTATCGGATCATCCGCTATTGAACCGGGATCACCTTCTACCAACACTTTTCCGTCATGCAGGATGTAAGCTCTGTCAACAATAGCCAAGGTTTCCCTGACATTATGGTCTGTCAAGAGGACGCCAAGACCGTGATCTCGAAACCGCCCGATGATTTCCTGGAGATCAGCGACAGCAATGGGATCCACACCTGTAAAGGGCTCATCAAGTAAGATATACTCAGGGGATCCTGCCAGCACTCTCGCTATCTCCACCCGCCTCCGTTCACCGCCGGAAAGCGTATTTCCCATCTGCTTGCGCACATGTCCGATGGCAAGTTCCTCAAGGAGTCTCTCCATCCTGGATAGCTGTTCCTCTCTGGGGAGTCCCATGAGTTCCAAGACAGCCAGGATATTCTCTTCCACTGACAGCTTCCTGAAAATTGACGGTTCCTGAGCCAGATACCCGACGCCAAGCCTTGCACGGCGATGCATAGGAAGTTTGGTTATCTCTTGTTCATCCAGGTATATGGATCCGCCGTGGGCGGCTTCCAACCCGACTATCATATAGAAAGTCGTTGTTTTGCCTGCGCCGTTCGGGCCTAAAAGTCCCACAACCTCTCCGGGATGAACTGCTAAGCTCACACCGCGAACGACCTCACGCCTGCCGTATTTCTTGATTAAGTCCTTACAGACTATCCCCATGAACGCCCCTCCGAATGTCTACTCCATTCATAACACACATGGTACACGGCTCTTCCCTACTCATCCCGAGGAATGACAGTCCGAGTACCGCCTTCGGCCACCACTCTTTCTTCATCCAGGAATATCGTGATGACGCTCGCTTGAAACATCTTGCCTGCAATCTCTACACAGGCATCGCCTTCAACAATCGCGCGTTTGTCCGCGCTGAAGTAAGAAAGCCTGTCCCCGGAAGCAAGCACCTGGCCTCCTTTATACCTCAGGGATACACCGCCTTCAGCTTCCATCTTTTCTTCCTCCAAAAGGAACACGATCTTGTCTGCAGCAAAAACGGACCCCTCTCGGGTGTCTTCGAACTTAGCGTTACCGCTAATAGCTACAACCGCACCGCTTTCGTCATACTCAGCATAGTCCCCTGTAATTCGAAAAGACTTAAATAATACTGCTACGTTACCGCTTGCGGTAGCCAGTGCGCGTTTTCGCTCATACCTGACCTCGTCTGCGGTAATGTCAATAACCTCTTCATGGCTGCCCCCGGTGCCCTTGACCCCTTCAGATTCTTCCTCTGCAAAAGCAGGAAGAGGAAAGAAAGCATATGAAATCAGGGCCAAAAGGAGAGAAGCTGTGACAATGACCCGGACTGCCAATTGAGACTTGCAATACAGACTGTTTCCTCTAAACATTACCGGCCCTCCCAACTTCCCGTTTCAATGTAATCAATGATAATCTTCGCCGTCCTGGTGGCAGCTCCTTGCTCACCCATCCTTGCATGGCCTGCTTTACGCATCCTGGCAATACGCATGGAATCTCCGAGGATGCTCATGACTTCCGAAGCGATATCCTCAACATCCCGGGACTCAACAAACGCCACTGCCTCACCTAAAAGCCTCTTTTGCGCCTCTGCGAACTTGAGGTTGAACTGAGGCCCGTCAGTAGGAAAAGTCACAACAGGCCTACCAAGCCCCGCAGCCTGCTCGTTACCTGTCCCGGATAAGCCGATTACGATATTGCTGACATTCAGGACATCCCCGAACCAGCCGCGAGACACTATGACACAGGGCGTCGAATCTCCTGAACCAGGATAGATGCGGGCAGTCACGCCGCGTTCTCTCTCTCCGGAACCCTGTCTTTGATATTGCCACCCCGCCCTGTGTACCACATGCTCAAGCCTGTCATCATCGAGGTTAGGCGCGAGCCCGACTACGAAGTCCAGCTTATCGCAGCTAAGCTCCGCTAAATGCCCGACAATCTCCAGGAGGGTTCTCATATTCCTGTATGCCTCTTCTCTGGAACCGGGAAGAATGCCGACAACTTTCTTCTCAAGAGTGAGGCCGAAGTTCTCGCCGGTTATGGCAAACCCGTCCATCATGACATTCCCTGCGTACCGCGTAGCAACTCCCATTTCTGAAAGGGCCTTCGAGGTTCTTTCGTCCCTTGCCAGGACCAAGTCGGCATACTTTCGCATGAGCCGGCATTCAATACCAAGGTGTCCCTTGATATACTCAGACTTTGCCGTAGACAGGAATAACATCGGCGCCTTAACATAACGGCCGCCCAGGAACAATGGGTAGATATCCCCTACCGATACAAGAAGTCTTACACTTCTCGCTATCGATTTTAAATCCTTGACTTGCCGAACGGTAAGGCCGATAAGTCCTGCCTTGATATCCTTTAATACATAAGGCAGACCGTGCCTTAGAAAACCACCGCTGGGCATCGTTTCTTGACTGCCGATAACCGGGATACCTGCATCAGCGTATGCTTTACCCAACCCGACCAAGGGGAAACCGGCTATGTCAAAGGATTCGTAGAGAGCACTGACTTCCCGCGCGATCATCGTTGCAATAAGGTCCTCACCGTGACCGTTACTTAAGAAAAGTATCATGTTCCGCGCCTACCGGGCAAACCCTCCTTCAGGCCCTTTGAACGCCGGAGAACGAAATCTTACGTTTCCCTTAACCCGGGCAATTTCAAACTCTAAATCGATTTCCATCTCATCCCCGAAAATTTCGGAGGCGCCGTTCTCATACCGAATATTTCCATATGCTCTAAAACTCTTCGTGCCTGGATCCCATGTAGCGCCTGCAGCGCTGAAGCCATGGCCCTCATCTGATTTCACTGTCACATAGTCCTCAAAATCCACCCTGCCTGTTGCAAAATCCAAATTCACAGCTCCTGCCCGAATCTCAAGTTCAGGTCTACCCTCAATGAATCTTGTCCCTTCCACAGCTTGAAGGCTGGCGCCGTTCCTGTCCGCATCATACTCTATCTTCTCCGCCCCGAAGCGCCATCCCAGAGCCCCTTCAGATTCGGGTACGGTTATTCTGGTTTCTTCAAGAATTATACCTGACTTGAGTTCTTCTGATAACCTGCTTGTCTCCGACTCACTTGCAGGTTGCGTTAGGTCTCCCGCGTCACCGTTCTCATTCTTGCCTGTCTGGGTTGATATAGCGTAATAGGCGCCAAATCCCAGGATGGCTATGGATACACATATGACGACAACTACACGCCACCCGGGTCTCGGGACCGGAGAAGACAGGCTTTTCACCCCTTGGCCACCTTTCGCTTGACAATCCTCCCAGGATCAATTCTCACGTTTCTCTTGATAACGCTATCCTCTTCCACAACACATTCATCACTTAGCACAACACCTTCACCAAGGGAGGCCCTGTCGGCAAGATAACAATCGCTCCCGACTACACAGTCTGCAAGGTTAGCGCCTCTCCCAACCGTGGTATTATTCCAGACTATACTCCCGGAGACAATAGCGCGTTCACCGATTTCACATCTGTCTCCGATAACACTATAAGGCCCTATAGTTGCATCTTTTCCGATTGTGACATGCTCTCCTATGAATACAGGCGCACGCAATGTAGCATTATGGTGAAGCTCTGTGCCTTCACACACGAAGATTCCCTGTCTCACTTCTTCCCCTGGCAGGGCAAGGCCTGCTTTGCCGTTAAGGATATCTCTGTGTGCAACATGGTACTTCGCCAGAGTCCCAATGTCACACCAGTACTCGTCTAAAGCAAGGCCGTAGAAAGGCACGCCTTCCCGGATCAATAAGGGAAATATATCACGCCCGAAATCAGACGTCCCGCAAGATGGAATATACTCAAAAATCTCAGGCTGAAATACGTATATCATGGTATTGGCAAGATCGCTGTCAGCCTCGGGAGGCCTGGGTTTTTCCTGGAACCTGAGGATCCTCCCATCTTCGTCTGTAACGACTATCCCAAACCCGGACACATCGTCTACACGTTTCAGCCCGATAGTCGCCAATGCATTCCGCGATTTGTGAAACTCAATAAGCCTTGTCAGGTTTACAGAGGTCAGCGCATCCCCTGCCATAAGGACGAATGTCCCGGAAGTCGGTCCTTTGCAAGTGGCGCCCAGGCCATCGTCTCCTAAAAGCAGATCTTTTGCAGCAAGCATACCTCCGGCAGTGCCGCGCAGCCTTTCTTCACGGGAGTAACTGAGTTTTATCCCGAAATCACAACCATTACCGAAGTATCCTTCAATGTGTTCAGGAAGGTACCATAAGTTAGCTACGACTTCAGTTATTCCATGCTGCCTCAAAAGGGCAATAATATGCTCCATAGCAGGTTTGTTGACTACAGGCACCATTGGCTTCGGCACATTGATAGTCAACGGCTCGAGGCGAGATCCCACCCCTGCAGCCATTATCATGGCACGCATTTTAGGCTATCCTCCCTGTCCGGCCCATGTCTCCCTACATCTTGCCGGTTCCCATGAATCCCCGCTTCTTTCGGGCACGAACGCTATTTGGGTCTGTTCAGGTGGCCGGTGCTTGCAGTGAGGGGCGTTCAAGAATTTGGCATGCCTACGCGCCAAATTCGGACGAGGCCTGCCGCGAGCAGGCCGTCCCCGAACGCAACACCGGTCATCTAATACGATCAGGACACGTAGCGCAGACCAAAAGCGCCATAGTTGGCTCATACGCCCGCAAGAGCCTGCCCTTGACCTCGATCCTCCTCTGAATTATCATGAAATCTCAAGGAAGCGAGCCTCGCATAGAGGCCTCCTTTTGCCATGAGCTCTCTATGATTTCCCGACTCTGTAATCCTTCCTCTGTCTATCACGAGGATCCTGTCAGCCATCTGAATTGTGGACAGCCGGTGGGCAATGATAAGAGTCGTCCTGTTCCGGAACAACCTGGTCAAGGCTTCCTGTACCTCAGCCTCAGATTCAGGATCCAGGGATGAAGTGGCTTCATCCAGTATCAATATCCTCGGATCCCTTAGGATTGCTCTGGCAATGGCAATCCTCTGCCTCTCACCGCCGGATAATGTAACACC